>NZ_JACJFI010000002.1 GCF_014164505.1 Shewanella sp. SG41-4
CCTTCTTTTGGAATAGAATAGCCAATCTTATTACCATTACCTGCTTCATCAGCACGTGCAGCTGCCTGGAATACATCACCAGAGAAACCAAATGCGACACATATGTCACCGTTAGCTAAATCTGAAATGTAGCGCGATGAATGGAAGTAAGTAATGTAAGGACGAACTTTTTCCAATACTTCAGCTGCTTTTTCATAATCAGCGGCATTTTTACTATTAGGATCTAACCCTAAGTAAATCAATGCTTGAGGTAACATATCATCGGCAGAATCTAACATCGAGAAACCACAAGATGCGATTTTTGATGCGTACTTAGGATTAAAGATAAGCTCTAAAGAATCAAATGGCGCATCTTCACCCAATACAGCTTTAACTTTATCGATGTTATATCCGATGCCGTTAGTGCCCCATAAGTAAGGAATTGCGTGTTCATTGGCCGGATCAGCTTTTTGCAGTTGTTTCATTAAATCAGGCTTTAAGTTGGCATAATTAGTCAACTTAGCGCGATCTAACTTTTGAAAAGCACCCGCTTTAATTTGCTTAGCTAAAAAGTGATTAGACGGAACAACAATGTCATAACCGCTATGGCCAGAAAGTAATTTCGCTTCAAGTACTTCATTACTGTCAAACACATCATAAATGACATGAATACCGGTTTCTTTTTCAAAATTGGCTAAGGTGTCTTCGGCAATATAATCCGACCAGTTGTACATTTTAACCACTTCCTGGGCCTGAATAGCAGTGCTTGAAAACACACCTGCTGTAATTAAGGCCAATGTGGATAGTTTGTTTAATAGCTTCATACTTTCTCCCTGTTGGATAATGGTCAGAATGGTACTGACATTCGTTTTTTTCGCTAGGTCTTACCAGCGTGTAAAATCTTCTTTCTACTGAAAGAAATTATCCAATGCTACAACTTAACTATGCATCGGTATGGTTAACGCGACATTACTTGTTTCCTTTAGCGCGAATTTTATCAAAAACATTTTCGATGACTAGATCGTGTAAATGCAATTGGTTAAAAAATCACTCTATTGCAATAATCATTCAGTAACGGGACGTCATATCATGGTTTTTACGTGTTGATAAGTATCATTTAACGCTTGCGTCGCTTTCGCAACTAGCTCGTCAATCTCACTATGACTAATGGTTAATGGCGGTGAAATAATCATGGTGTCGCCAACGGATCGCATCACCAAACCATGGGTGATACACGCATCGCGGCAATATGTTCCAACGCCAACGTTGGCATCAAACCGTTGTCGTAACGATTTATCTTTCACTAACTCTATGGCCGCAACCAAACCAACACCTCGCACCTCACCCACTAATGGATGATCGGCCAATTGTTGTAAGCGCGACTGTAAATACGGAGAAGAATCGTTAGCCACACGTTCAACTAACTTTTCTTGCTCAATAATACGAATATTTTCTAATGCGGCGGCGGCTGCAACCGGATGACCGGAATAAGTAAAACCGTGGGTAAATTCACCGCAGTCTTGCTTAATAACATCAGCTACTTTGTCTGACACAATCACCCCGCCCATTGGCACATAACCCGAGGTCATGCCTTTGGCGATAGTGATGAGATCTGGCTGCAAATCAAAATACTCAGCTGCAAACCACCTTCCGGTGCGACCAAAGCCACTGATCACTTCATCTAGAATAAATAAAATATCGTATTTGGCTAAAATGCGTTTTATTTCAGGCCAATAAGTTGATGGCGGAATAATCACACCACCGGCACCTTGAAAAGGTTCTGCAATAAAAGCAGCGACATTGTCTTCGCCTAACTCAAGAATTTTAGCTTCAAGTGCTTGTGCAGTTTGCAAACCAAATTCTTCTGGGGATAAATCCTTACCTTCGGCATACCAATAAGGTTGTGCAATATGCACCACGCCAGGAATAGGTAAATCACCTTGTTCATGCATGCCCGACATACCACCTAAACTGGCACCCGCGACAGTAGAACCATGGTAAGCATTATCTCGACTGATAATGGTTTTCTTGCTTGGTTTGCCTTTTAAATCCCAGTAACGTCTCACCATGCGTAAGTTGGTGTCGTTTGACTCTGAGCCAGATCCTGTGAAAAACACATTGTTCATGTGCGCAGGGGCAAGAGAGGCAATTTTTTGCGCTAACTCAATAGCAGGGGGATGAGAACATTGGAAAAAACTATTATAAAAAGGCAGTTTTTGCATTTGCTTGCTGACAGCATCCACAATGGACTGCCGTCCATAGCCCACATTGACACACCATAAACCCGCCATACCATCTAGCAGTTTATGACCCATTACATCCCACAGATACACCCCATCAGCCCTTTCTATGACCCGAGTACCCTTTTCAGCTAATCCTTTTGAATCGGTAAATGGGTGAATAAAATGCTGTTTGTCTGCAGTTTGCAGACGCTCAAGCTTTTGCTGTTGGTTCATAGCATCTGTCGATGATGGGTTTGTCATACTGGTATCCTTTCAAGCAGGTAGCAAATCCATTGGTATTTGCTACCTGCTGTTTTACACACACATTAATAATGTGGGCCAACGCGCCCAAGCATCATTACACTGTTAATAATAAGAACTCACGTTCCCACGAACTAACAACGCGTCTAAAGTTTTCAAGTTCAGCTTGTTTTACTGCCACAAAACCAGTGGTAAATGATTGGCCTAAATACTCAATACAAGCATCACTGCTTTGCATCGCAACTAAGGCTTCTTCTAAGGTCAAAGGTAAGCAGTTTTCATTGTTAGTACGGCTATCGTTCGACTTGCCCGTTACAGGAGTAGAAGGTTTTAAGTCGTCAACCATACCGATATAACCACATAACAAACTGGCCGCAATAGCAAGGTAACAGTTAGCATCGGCACCTGGAATGCGGTTTTCAATACGACGATTTTGTGGTGATGATTCAGGAATACGCAGACCACAAGTACGATTTTCAACACCCCACTCAAGGTTTACTGGTGCAGATGTACCCGGTAAGAAGCGACGGAACGAGTTAGCACTCGGCGCCATTAGCGGTAACAATTCAGGAATGTACTGCTGTAAGCCTGCAATATAGCTAAGGAATAATTTACTTTGAGTGCCATCTTCTGTAGTGAAAATGTTTTTACCGGTTTTAATATCAAGCACGCTCTGGTGAATGTGCATCGCACTGCCAGGCTCATCAGTAACAGGCTTAGCCATAAATGTCGCACATACATCATGCTTTAACGCGGCTTCTTTCAATGTGCGCTTAAAAATGAACACCTGATCGGCTAATGACAATGCATTGCCATGGCTGAAGTTAATCTCCATTTGTGCCGGACCGTCTTCATGGATCAAGGTATCAATATCAAGGCCTTGAACTTCACACCAGTCATACATGTCTTCGAACAAAGGATCATATTCGTTAGCGGCGTCGATAGAGAAAGACTGACGTCCAGCTTCTGGGCGACCAGAGCGACCGATAGGTGGCTTAAGCGGTAAATCATGGTCGTCAGAGCGTTTGGTGAGATAAAATTCCATTTCTGGGGCAATAACCGGTTCCCAGCCTTTATCTTCATAAAGCTTTAGTACTTTCTTCAATACATTACGCGGTGACAGTTCAATCGGGTTGCCCATACGATCATAACAATCGTGAATAACCTGAGCGGTAGCTTCAACAGTCCATGGCAGCATGAAAACAGCGTTTTCGTCTGGCACACAAACAAAATCGATATCGGCATCATCAAGAAGTTGATAGTAAATCTCATCATCGATGAAATCACCAGTCACTGTTTGTAACAACACACTCTCAGGTAAACGCATGCCTTTTTCTGATACAAACTTATCTACTGGGGCTATCTTGCCACGAGCAATCCCAGTCATGTCACTGATAACACATTCAACTTCGGTAATTTTTTTGTCTTTCAAAAAAGCGATTAACTTATCCATTTTTATCTCACTTGTGTTGCCGCATAATGTCTACAGGCTTGTCCGAATGCTTCGAAAATTGCAGTATAGAATGCATTTTCGGTTACTTTCCATTCTGGATGCCATTGGACTCCTAATGCAAAATTTTTAGCATTTTTAACTGAAAATGCTTCGACTAATCCGTCTGGAGCGAATGCTTCTGGCTGTAACCCTTCACCAAGACGTTCAACGCCTTGAGTATGAACAGAGTTAACCTCTGCAGTGTCACAGCCCCATGCATCGTGAAGAAGCCCACCAGCAACCAGATTAACTGGATGCGAAATACCATATTGCACATCTAATGGGGCTTTCTTATCTTCACGGTGCTCAATAAAAGTGCCGACCTCATGTAGTTTCTGATACAAACTACCGCCATACACTACGTTCATTTCTTGAAAACCACGGCAAATACCTAATACAGGGATCCCTGCATTAATCGCGGCTTTTATCAGCGGTAAGGTTATTGCGTCACGCTTAGGGTCATGGTGGGTTCCATCATCACTAGCAGGACCTTGGTAATGATGAGGTTCAACATTTGATGGTGAACCGGTAAAAAGAATACCGTCGAGACGTGCAAGAATGGCTTCAATTGGCACATCAACACCAAGAGATGGGATAACTAAGGGAAATCCTTTAGCACCATTAACCACACTCAATAAATATTTTTCGCCCACAATGTTAAATGGATGAAGCCCAATTTGCTGATTGCACGCTACTACCCCGATGAGGGGAAGACCTGACAGAGACATATCTCACCTTTAGCAAAGAATGTGATGAACTTATTGTTTTACGTGTTCATTTTTTCACACACTACACGGATTTTTTTAGCTAGGCAAGTGGATAACTGATGATAAAAACAACTTTTAATACAAATAAATTAAAACACTTTAAAAACAAACATATAACTTTAAATCAACCATGTTACCTAAAAACACTTTCCGAGTAACCTTGAGGATATTTCATCAAATAATGCGCCAAAATGGGGAGGGCAATGCACAAAAAAAGGGAATTTGTTGCTTAATATTCTTTACACAAGACCATAATCTCGTGCTAGGAAGACTTACGACAACAGCTAAAGCAGAACAAATGGTAAGCTTTTTTCGAGGTGGGAACAGCAAGGTTGATTGATTACCTTGCCTTATTCCCTGAACAAATTCATTGGATATTAACAAAACGAAATGGGATGAGAAACGATTAAAAATCAGCTGGCGTTGTCGCGCTAGTGAGCTTGCAAGGTTCATCAAATGGATTACGAAATCGATGAGGTTGTTCACTATTAAAATAGTAGCTATCGCCTTTTTCGAGAATAAACACTTCTTCACCGACAGTAAGCTCAAGCTTACCTTCTATAATAACTCCGCCTTCTTCACCTTTATGTTGCAGCATTTCAGCGCCAGTATCGGCATTGACAGGATATGTTTCACTCATTAAGGACATCGCACGGTTTGGATAGTCACGGCCAATCAGTTTATAGACTAGCTCACCGGTACCTATATCGAGTAGCTCATTTTCTCGATAAACCACTTTTTGGTCACCAATAGAGCCGTCATCAATAGAGAAAAAATCCACTAGTGACATAGGGATCCCGGCTAATACTTTTTTAAGTGAACTCACAGATGGACTAACACTGTTTTTCTCAATCATTGAAATTGTACTGTTGGTAACCCCAGCACGCTTGGCTAACTCGCGTTGAGATAATCCTTTCAATTTGCGAACAGCTTTTAGGTTTACACCAATATCCAAATTCGTTCTCCTACTAAATGTTGACCAATAGCTTATTAGTTAAAGTGTTGCAGATTTCTGACACTTTACCAAAAAATATGCACCAATTAAGCACGATAACTCACTTAAATCAAAGCAATTGTATTTTAGACTAAATAAGTGTTAAATAAAATGCACACTCTAGATGATTTGCATTGCATCTATTTATTCATTTAAAAGTTATTATTATAATTACAATCAATAACTTGGAGCGATTATGCCACATAAATCACCGATCCATAGTCAACATTATCCAGATTCTTTTTATGTGGCTACCGCTAAAGAGCTTTATCAATATCCCAAGCTAACCGGAAACATCACTGTCGATGTGTGTATTGTCGGCGGTGGATTTAGCGGAATTAATACCGCCATTGAACTCAGGCAACGCGGTTACAGTGTCGCATTACTCGAAGCCAAGCGTATCGGCTGGGGTGCATCTGGGCGAAATGGTGGTGAACTTATCCGCGGGATCGGCCATGACGCGAACCAGTTTCGCAATGAGATTGGTGATGAAGGTGTAAAGTCCATTCAACAGATGGGTTTTGAAGCGGTTGATATTGTCATCGAACGCATTGCAGAGCACAAAATCGATTGCGACTTACACATGGGTTATTGTGATTTAGCCGTAAAACCAAGGCACATGGATGATTTAGCTGCAGAATACCAAGATCTCAAAGACCAAGGTTATCAAAAATCAATCAAGCTGCTTGATCGTTCGCAAATCGGAGAAGTTATCGGTTCAGACTTTTACCAAGGCGCCTTGGTCGATATGGGCAGCGGACATTTGCACCCACTTAATTTAGCCCTAGGCGAAGCGCGTGTAGCCCGCGAACTTGGTGCACAATTATTTGAATACAGCGCCGCAGAAAAAATTATTAAAGGCCCTAAACCCAAAGTCATTACTGCAGAAGGCGAAGTGACTTGTGACTATCTAGTCATGGCCGGTAATGGTTATATCGGCAATAAATTAAGCCCTTTCCTTGGCGGGAAAGTGCTACCTACTGGTACTTATTTATTAGCTACAGAGCCATTAACTGAGCAACAATGTGCCAGTATCATCCCGCAAAACATGGCATTTGCCGATATGCGCGTGGCGTTAGACTACTTCCACTTATCAGCAGACCGCCGTTTATTGTTTGGTGGTTTATGCACTTATTCAGGTAAAGACCCAAAAGATATTGAAGCCGAATTAAGACCTAATCTTGAAAAAGTGTTCCCACAATTAAAAGGCATCAAAATTGATTATGAATGGGGCGGCATGATGGGTATCGGTGCCAACCGTATGCCACAAATAGGCCGTTTACCAGATGCAGCCAACATCTACTTTGCTCAAGCCTATGCCGGACACGGGGTAAATGCTACGCATATGGCAGCAAGATTAATTGCTGAAGCCATTAGCCAGCAATCACAACGTATTGATGTGTTTAATGACATAAAGCACATGACCTTCCCAGGCGGACCAATGTTGCGTTCGCCATTGCTTGCAGCTGGAATGTTTTATCATAGGATGAAGGATTTACTATAGGTTGCTGGATTTGCTGTGGGTTGCTGGATTAGCTGTGGGTTGGCAAAAGAGTCAACCTTTGTTCTTTTTATGGCCTACGGCCACTAACGCTTAAGATCGCAAGGTTCCACCCTGCACAGGCCAAATATGGCGTCATTCCGGCAATGCTTTTAAGCCGGAATCCAGGTGTTATTTTTGCTTTGTACTTTTGTACTTTTGTACTTTTGTACTTTATGGCCTGCGGCCACCAACGTCGTGGCGCTTCACCCACACCAGACCAAGAGGAAACCAACGGCTGTTCCCTCTTGGAACTCCCAGCCGCCCCGCAACATTTTCGCTATTTACAAAACAATAGCTGCGAAAAGGTCGCCATGGGGATTGATCCAGCTTTGGACTTCATTTGTAGCATGCCTCGGCCTTATTCGAAAATGCTAACGCTTCAGATGGGGCGTCCCTTCCCCTCCAAAGCTAGCCAGACATCCATGTCTGGGCTCACGTCATTTTCTTCAATGGCCTCAAGTTCAGAGTTGAATTTGGGCATTTGAAAGCTAAGAACAACTCGTTTTTGGACATTTCCGAGTTAGAACATTAATTCTAATTCGTGAGCTTCAGGTTAAAATTTCTATGGGTAACGCCTCATTAGCAGTACTTACTTGATACTGGTAGTTATTTTATTAATTTCAGCGGACATCTCTTGCTGTATTAAGGGCCTCAGTCTTAAGAACTTGGCGTAAGCGGGATGATCTAATATTTCTGAAATTTGCACGAGTTCGTCTGCGGTAAAATGCTTAATGTAAATTCCTTGGATCTTATCGATAAATTCATCTGAATTAAAAAGTTTTAATAATTTGGTAGCATATTCACTTGATTCTTCCTCTGTGTAACCACCGGAAGTAAACACTTTGGTTAGAGACTCCTTAGTATAAGCGGAAGATGATTTTTCAAAT
The DNA here is from genome assembly GCF_014164505.1 of Shewanella sp. SG41-4. Taxonomy (GTDB): domain Bacteria; phylum Pseudomonadota; class Gammaproteobacteria; order Enterobacterales; family Shewanellaceae; genus Shewanella. Next base: position 8,146 of record NZ_JACJFI010000002.1, read on the forward strand.
ATACTTTTGGCAGCCTGCTTTGCTTGCTCAGTATCAACAGCATAAGAACTTTGAGAAATGATTAATAAAAGGAATATGAGCTTACGCATTTGATTGACCTCCTTGTTTATTAGCTTGTTATGTAACGCTACCACGAAACGTGACCTATTACTTCTTTGTACGAAGCCAATGCTTTATACATAGCTAATTGAACACGTAACTTTTTAATAAATACTTGATAGCAAAACACAGGTAATAGCCAAAAGATTAAAAGAGCTGATTGAATGAACAATAAGACAAATACGAATTCGTTGAATATACCGTCAAGAAGGAAGAAAACTAACACGAAAAAATTAACAATAACGAAAAGCCAAATAGCCCACCGAGCATCCTTAATCAATTGGCGTAATTCTGAAGATTGACTCTCAGGTTGCATCACTTTCCTTAGTTACATAACGTATTAGCGAGAATTCCGATAAACATCCTGAGAAGCTCACCAAAACTCAACATCCATACTGCTTTAATTATTAATAATTTTAGTAACTTATCAGCTTAAATAACCCAAATCAATCACCTGTTAGTCTAGGCAAAAGCGAGAATTTAGATAATCGAGAATAATACAAACTCGTTATGTAGAGCAGATATATTAACAAAAATAAGCTAATTCAATTGGATAGCATTGTCTTTTAGGTGAAACCGAGAATTTTCGCAATTACATAACGAGAAACAACACTGTTGTTTTAACACAAATGAATTATAACTGTGTAAAAGCACAGTATGCTGTCGCAAAGATTTTATGATGTTAATCGTAGATAAATTTATATCAAAATGGTGCTTTCATAAATTAGCGATAACTATGTTCGAGCAAAGTTTGAATTGGATGTTCTCTAACAAGGAACGGGGCAAAAACGAGTTAGTGATCTTGACTACGAAATGGTCAGCATCAACTTTGAATTTGAGGCAAGTTTACCTCATATCGGTGTACAGTTTCATTAAGCCACAATAATGGCGGGTTAGCTTTCGAGGGGAAGGGACGCCCCATCTGAAGCGTTAGCATTTTCGAATAAGGCCGAAGACGGTTAAATATGCGGCCAGAAACTGGATCAATTTCCGTCGCAATTTTTTCGCTGCTGTTGTTTGGTTAAATAACGAAAATGTTGCCGGAACGGCAGGGGCCAATTCTTTAATAAAGAATAAAGAGGGGGTTGCTGTTGACCCCCTTTTGGCCTGTGCAGGCTGGAATCTTGCGATCTTAAGCGTTAGTGGCGGCAGGCCATCGCTTAAAAGACAAGCTAACTTAATTACAATTGCTGTAACCTTTGTGTATGCTGCAGCAGTAAAGTGTCCAATACTTCAGGGCTTAAGATAAATATTTGTACAATTTCTTCGCCGGTTTTAGAAACTGTTGCTTGCTTGTCTTCAAAAGTAATATGTAAACCTAACGCCTTTAACGTCTGTTGATCATAACTAAATAATGGCGTGTTTCGTTTACCTTTTAAGCCTGGCATCATCCCCAATACCGTGACAGCTTGATTAACCTTAACCATGTCAAAAAAGACGCGCTCGGCCTCTGCCCACGCCATAATATATTCAACCATACTTTTGTTGTACTTATGGAAGTCTTCCGAACCGTATAAGAGTGGTTGTAACACCCCACCATGCCAACCTAACAGGGCATCTTGTTTTATAGTCACTTCATCACTGGCGGTTACAACATAATTAGCACACGATGATGCACAGACTTTATCAACTGTAACCTTTAATTTGTGCTGATATACCAACTCACCTAATCGTATGCCAGCAAGTACATCTCCCCCACCACTGTTAATAACCAATGAGGTTATTTGAGTTGGACTATTTGCTATGCCTTGTTCAAAAGCGGCAACATTATCTGGATCAATTTCACCGCTATAATTAATGACAGAGGGCAATAAGGGGTCGATAACAAGACTAAAAGAGGGTTGTTTACTTGCGCAACCAATTAAGGTTAGCAGCATGGCTAGCAGTAGATAACGCATTCATATTCCATCATGATGTTGAGTTCGCAAAAATTAGCATAACAAGCTCATTATTCACAAGTAAATAATTTCAATTCCTCGATGATATTGATTAATCAGACTCTAACTGAACATAATCGCCAGAGACTTCTCATTGCAGGTCATTGGACTATATAGCTTTAAGATTATTTTGTTACTTTAACCATCCGGTTTCAGCTTGATTGAGGACGTTGAGGACTCTTTATAAAAGAATGCGTGTTATAAAAGAATGCGTGAGCCTGACATGGCCTTTCTCGCACATCTGACCTATATGGATATTGGAAAAGTCATAATGATGCCGGGAACATCATTGACCATGCCATCACGACATTTGTGAATCCATTCACATCAGACTCCCTATGTGAAGCGTTAGCATTTTCATTCTTTATCATAAAGAGTTGGCCGAAGAACACTCAGACGAAGTTAAAAGCTGGGAATTTAATTGGGTCCGCATAAACTTTTATAAAAAGATAAGTTTTAAGCCACTTTTGTGTCCGAAACGAATTAGTCATGCCCAAATTCAACTCTGAACTTGAGGCCGTTGAAGAAAATGACGTGAGCTAGCCATGGATGGCGAGCTAGCTTTAGAGGGGAAGGGACGCCCCATCTGAAGCGTTAGCATTTTCGAATAAGGCCGAGGCTGACTAAAAATAAAGTTAAAAGCTGGATCAGACCACGTCGCGAAATTATCGCTTTTCAGATAATTTTGATGTGGCGGTTGGGAGATCCAAGAGGGAACAGCCGTTGGTTTCCTCTTGGTCTGGTGTGGGTGAAGCGCCACGACGTTAGTGGCCGTAGGCCATAATCTAATAGCCCGTGCAGGGTGGAACCTTGCGATCTTAAGCGTAAGTGGCCACAGGCCATAAAAAATTAACCCTATTATTCAATAGGAAGCGCAGCATCGCCGCCCCATACCGCCCAAGAACCATCATATAAAGCCGCTTGATGGTGCCCTGCTGCATACGAAGCCAGAATCAAAATACATGCGGTAATTCCCGAGCCACAACTAAATACCCGTTGAGCGTTATGGCTGGCGTCTAAGTTAGCGAAAATGGTATGTAACTCACGAATAGGTTTCATTTTGAACCCGTTTAATACCTGCGCGAAAGGCAAGTTGAGTGAACCTGGAATATGACCACTGCGCATACCAACACGAGGTTCTGGTGACGTGCCGTTAAACCGCCCTGCTGCTCTTGCATCAATAATATCAACATTAGCATGACCAAGATGGGTCAATATAAACTCGGTATCGCAAACCTTGTGTTGCTGCTGACGCCCTTTGATATCACCTAAATTGATAGCGCTGGCAAACTGACGCACAGTGTCTCGCCCTTCTCCTCGCCATTGAGGTAAACCGCCATCGAGTACAAATACCTTATCAAACCCCATAGCTTTAAAGGTCCACCATGCACGCGGTGCAGAATAAATACCTTGGTCATCGTAAATAACGACAGTGCTGTTATGGTTTATGCCTAATGCTTGCGCAGCATGAATAAATTGCTTTTCGTTAGGCATAGCATGCGTTTGTGAAGAGTGATGGTCAAAAAAGTCTCTGTCGATGTGGCATGATAATGCCCCAGGAATAACATAAAGCTCATCGTATACCAGCGGCTCTTTACCCAATACCACTTCCATACTGGCATCGAGTAACACAAGTTCTGGGTCTTCTAAGTGTTGCGCTAGCCAATCTGTGGTCACTAAAGGAAAATTCACATTAAACCTCTCTTTCAATTGATGGCAAATATTGATGCTAACTCACGCTAGGACTACCACGATGATTGTCTATATAACGCTGAGTTAAGCCACTTAAATAACTAAATAAGATAATACCAACAGCATCGGCAACTAAGTCGATGATGTCTAATGTTCTTGACGGGATAAAACCCTGACTGATTTCTTCACTCAAGACGAATATCGACACTAACACAGCGCCGTAATAAACCGGAAGACGTCCGATGCAAAAATGACGACTGAGTAAGGCTAAATTAACTACATAGGTTAATAAACCGAATAACAGCATGTGGCCGACTTTATCGCCGTAAGGGATGAGTTTTATTACGTCGAAAAACACACTGTGGCCGCCCGTATTGGCGAGGTAAATAACCCATAAAATAAAACTAAAAAAACCGCCAGCAACAATAATAGCCAAACGAGAGAAGGTCTTATGGGTCATCGGCATTCATCCGTATGAAATATTGATGTAAATAATGCCTTTGAGTCTACAACGAATAGTTAGCATTTTAGCGTTAATTTTGCTTAACCTCTGGTCGATTTAAGGTGTCAGCAATAAGCATGTACTTGTTAAACAAAAACCGAGTTGTTGGTATGAATTATCCAACGCAGAGATGGCCAATAAAAAAGCCCTTTATTGCTAAAGGGCTTAATATTAATCTACATTACGAATGCCTATTATAGGGCTATCCAAGTTGCTTTGATTTCGGTGTATTTATCAAACGCATGTAATGATTTATCACGGCCATTACCAGACTGTTTATAACCACCAAACGGAGCAGTCATATCGCCGCCATCATAATGGTTAATCCACACCATACCGCTGCGCAGCGCTTTGGCCGTTTTGTGAGCTTTGCTTAGGTTTGATGTCCAAACACCCGCCGCTAGACCATACATAGTATCGTTGGCAATTTGAACGGCTTGTTCCATGCCATCAAACTCGATAACCGATAACACTGGGCCAAAAATCTCTTCGCTGGCAATGGTCATGTCATTTCTAACATTACTAAAAATGGTCGGTTGTACGTACATGCCGCCAGTTTCTGCCATAACTTGTTTTCCGCCATCAACCAAGGTGGCACCTTGCTCGCTACCGGCTTTGATGTAATTAAGCACGTTTGTCAGTTGTTGCTGATCGACCATTGCACCGCAAGTTGTTTTAGGATCAAGCGGATGACCAGGTTGCCAACCTTGCATTTCTTCAACAATCAGCTTAATTAACTCATCTTTTACACCTGACTCAACCAATAAACGAGAACCCGCGGTGCAGACTTCGCCTTGGTTAAACGCAATGGCTACTGCGGCAGCTTCTGCAGCAGCTTTTAAGTCTGGTGCGTCATTAAACACAATATTAGGGCTTTTTCCGCCAGCTTCTAACCACACGCGCTTCATATTCGACTCGCCTGCGTAAATCATTAACTGTTTAGCAATTTTAGTTGAACCGGTGAATACCAAAGTATCGACATCCATGTGCAATGCCAACGCTTTACCAACGGTATGACCATAGCCTGGTAATACGTTTAATACCCCTGCAGGTATTCCCGCTTCAATCGCGAGTTGCGCCATGCGAATAGCGGTAAGAGGTGATTTTTCTGATGGCTTTAAAATCACGCTATTGCCTGTGGCGAGTGAAGGCCCAAGCTTCCAACATGCCATAATCATTGGGAAATTCCATGGCACGATGGCTGCGACGACGCCAACTGGCTCACGGGTGATCATACCTATTTCGTTATGAGCAGTAGGAGCAATTTCATCATAAATTTTATCTATCGCTTCACCATACCAACGTATAGCACGAGCAGCGCCAACCACATCAACACCTTTAGAGTGCTGAATCGGCTTGCCCATATCAAGCGTTTCAAGTAACGCCAATTCATCGGCGTTTTCTTCAAGTAAATCAGCAAACTTAATCATGACTTGCTTGCGTTTAACCGGCGGTAACATTGACCAGGTTCCCGCTTCAAATACTTCACGCGCATTCGCCACTGCAAGGTTAGCATCGGCTAAATCACAGCTAGCCACTTTGGCTAATACTTGGCCATCGATAGGACTGATACAGTCAAATGTGTCACCAGAAGATGCACCTTGATATTGACCATTAATGAAAGCTTGCCCGGTAATTTTCAGACTTGCAGCTAGTGCTTCCCAATCGCTACGACTTGTTGGAGTACTCATTGTGACCTCTACATAATAAATGGATTGATAAGCACCAAGCTAAACAAAAAAATCAGGTGCTAAACCTAAAATGTGTGCCGTATAAAATGGATTACAGACACAATAACATTAATGAATATTGTCACCTGATTATGCTGAACAGCAAGATATTTTCAATATATTTTACAAAATAGGCACATTTAGTTTAAATAAATGCACAAAACACTTTAACGTTCATTATTTTTGACATAGCATAGCGAATATTCATCACTCATTATTTAACCAATTTGAGATGAATCCCTAGTAATTGTAGCTATCAATGTAGAGTCAATTTATGAGCGAATTTCAGAAAAACAGAACTAGCGATTCATCGCAAACATGGCCGAACATGGCACACTTTTGGATGCCGTTTACTGCCAATAAACAATTTAAGACTAATCCTAGGCTGTTGGTTTCGGCACAAGGAATGTACTACACCGATATTGAAGGCAATAAAGTACTCGATGCTACTGCCGGTTTATGGTGTTGCAATGCTGGCCACGGCCGTCAAGAAATTTCCCAAGCAGTAAGCCAACAAATTAGCCAAATGGATTATGCACCGTCTTTTCAAATGGGCCATCCGCTCGCATTTGAATTAGCGCATAAACTCAGTCAGCTGAGCCCTGACGGATTGGATAAGGTGTTTTTTACTAATTCTGGCTCAGAATCTGTTGATACCGCACTAAAGATGGCGCTTTGCTATCATCGCGCCAATGGTCAAGCCACTCGTACTCGGTTTATCGGTCGTGAGCTTGGTTATCATGGTGTCGGTTTTGGAGGCATCTCAGTCGGTGGGATCAGTAATAATCGCAAAACCTTCAGCCAACAATTACTTCAGGGTGTAGATCACTTACCTCATACGCTCGATATTGCCAATAATGCCTTTAGCCACGGTTTACCACCGCACGGAGTGGATAAAGCTGAGGTGCTTGAACAACTTATTACTTTACATGGCGCCGAGAACATTGCCGCGGTCATTGTTGAGCCGATGTCTGGTTCTGCTGGGGTTATCTTACCGCCAGATGGGTACTTAACGCGGTTACGCGAAATAACCCAAAAACACGGAATTTTATTAATATTTGATGAAGTGATTACAGGCTTTGGCCGAGTAGGCGCAGCCTTTGCCAGCGAGCGCTGGCAAGTCACTCCAGATATGATCACCACAGCCAAAGCCATTAATAATGGTGCTATTCCCATGGGTGCAGTATTTGTTAGCAATACCATTCACGACACTTGTATGCATGGCCCTGATGAATTAATTGAATTTTTCCACGGTTATACCTATTCAGGTCATCCGGTAGCGGCAGCATCTGCACTTGCTACCTTATCTATATACGAAGATGAAAAATTATTTGAACGCGCAAAAGGTCTTGAGTCTTATTTCGAGCAAGCGGTTCACAGCCTTAAAGGCTTACCAAACGTCATTGATATTCGTAATACTGGTTTAGTTGCAGGTATTCAACTGGCGCCAAGTGAAAAAGGCGTGGGTAAACGAGGTTATGCCATTTTTGATCATTGTTTTAGACATGGTGCGTTAGTGCGGGCAACGGCTGACATTATTGCATTATCACCGCCACTGATTGTGGAAAAGTCGCAAATTGATGACATGATTAATCACATTACCGATGCAATTAATGCTGTTGGTTAACGCTGTTAGTTAATATTTTCTGAATACATATTTTGCTTAAAAGGATCCAGTTCATGCTAAACATCACTCATTTTGTCGATGGGCAACACACGTCAGCCAGTCAACGTAATCAAACGATCTATGACCCTGCTACGGGAGAAACGCGTGGCCAAGTATCATTGGCGAGTCACGATGAAGTGAGCTTAGCGATAGCTACTGCTAAAAATGCCTATCAGACTTGGTCGCAAGTGACGCCACTTAACCGTGCACGAGTGTTATTCAAGTTTAAAGCCTTAGTAGAGCAAAATATTGATAAATTGGCACAGCTCATCACTATTGAACATGGCAAAGTGTTGGATGACGCTAAAGGTGAAATTACCCGAGGGCTCGAAGTTGTTGAGTTTGCTTGCGGCATTCCGCATTTGCTCAAAGGTGAGCATACCCAACAAGTGGGTGGCGGCGTTGATTCATGGTCTGTTAACCAATCGTTGGGTGTCGTTGCCGGTATCTCACCGTTTAACTTTCCGGTTATGGTGCCAATGTGGATGTTCCCTATCGCAATAGCCTGCGGTAATACCTTTATCATGAAACCGTCTGAAAAAGATCCGAGCGCAGTGATGTTCATTGCCGAATTATTGACACAAGCAGGCCTGCCAAATGGCGTGTTTAATGTGATTAATGGCGATAAAGAGGCGGTTGATGCTTTATTAACTCATCCAGATGTTCACGCGGTTAGTTTTGTTGGCTCAACCCCAATTGCCGAATACATTTACAGCACAGCCTCTGCTCACGGTAAACGCGTGCAAGCATTGGGCGGAGCTAAAAATCACATGCTATTAATGCCAGATGCTGACTTAGATCAAGCCGTCAACGCATTAATGGGTGCAGCATATGGTAGTGCAGGTGAACGCTGTATGGCTATTTCGGTGGTATTAGCGGTCGGCGATGTAGGCGACAAATTAGTCGAAGCATTATTACCGCAAATTAGCACCTTAAAAATTGGCAGCGGTATTACCCCTGAAATGGACATGGGACCGTTAGTTTCAGCCCAGCACTTAGCTAAAGTTCGCGATTATGTCGAAGCCGGTGTCAAAGAAGGTGCAACATTAGTGGTTGATGGCCGAGACATCAGTATTAAAGACCACCAGCAAGGTTACTTTTTAGGTGCGTGCTTATTTGATCATGTCACGCCGCAGATGAGCATTTACCAGCAAGAAATTTTTGGCCCTGTATTAGCCATCGTCCGCGTCGACAACTATGCCGATGCATTGGCGCTAATTAACCAACACGAATTTGGTAATGGCACGGCTATTTTTACTCAAAGCGGTCAAGTTGCACGCCATTTTTGTCATCACGTTGAAGTAGGCATGGTCGGCGTAAACGTGCCAATCCCGGTGCCAATGGCATTTCATAGCTTTGGCGGCTGGAAACGTTCGTTATTTGGGCCGCTGCATATGCACGGACCGGATGGAGTTCGCTTTTATACTAAGCGCAAAGCCATTACCGCTCGCTGGCCACAAGCTAAAACCGATACGAATGAACCTTCGGCATTTATTATGCCGACCATGAAATAAGTGAAGCAAACAATGAAGCATATTAACGATATTACGCTTTTTAGCAGCCAATCAACTGCGATTGAGTCGTATCACTTAACGGATGAAAAACGGCTCACAGGTGATCCGCTGCAATCAGTGCAAAATCATTTCGAAAGCCCGTGCAAGCAGTTTAATGTTGGCATTTGGCAAAGTGAAATTGGCAGTTGGAATATCAATTATAGCGAATATGAATATTGCGATATTCTCGAAGGCTGTAGCATTATCACCGACAGCCAAGGCAAAAGCTTAACAGTTAACACTGGTGATAAATTTGTTATTCCTGCCGGGTTTATAGGCACATGGGAAGTCACCGAACACTGTAAAAAGATCTACGTTATTTTTGAACAACAATAACGTGTAACCGCCATGTGGTACAGACAAAACCTTAACGGTTTTAGTTCTGATAAGTGGCATTCGCAGTCGTTGAGTACCTTAATACCAACAACTGTATTTTATGTAAATGGAGATAATATCGTGTCGAACACATTAAAAAGAACGCGAATTGCACTGTTAACTGGATTAACATTATCAGCTACCCTACTGGCTCCACTCGCTACGGCAGAAGTATCTGGTGCAGTCACTGTAACCAACGACTATCGCTTCCGAGGTGTGTCACAAAGTGCAGCGGATCCCGCACTACAAGGTAACATTGACTGGAGCCATGACAGCGGATTTTTCGTTGGCGCTTGGGCAAGTACAATTGACTTTGATGAGCCTGGATACAATGGCCCAGATGTAGAGATTGATTTGTATGCTGGTTACTACGGTGAAATTAATGATGACGCTAGCTATGACTTAACCTTATACCGTTATAACTACCCAGGTGACAGTGAGTTAGATTACCTTGAAGTGAGTGCAGGTATCGATTTTAGTGGTTTTAGAGCCGCCTATTGGTTTACCAATGATTACGCTGGCAGCGACCTTGACCTACATTACACCGAAATTAATTACGGTTGGGAATTTGCCGAGAATTGGAGCCTAGACTTACATTATGGCTATAACTTTGGCGACGCCATTGACGACGGTGAAGGTTTTGATAGTTATTCAGATTATTCAGTTGGAGTATCAACTGAAGTATCAGGCTTTGGCATCTCGGTTGCGTATTTAGACACCGACATTGATGGAGATTACGAAGTTAGCTCTGGTCTATATAGAAACTCTGGCACCTTATTAGCGAGTGTAAGCTACGCGTTCTAACGCTAGTTGAGTTAATCAGCACCGATCATGACAAGTCAGTCTTAAAAACAAGAAAACCGCCAATGGCGGTTTTTTTATGACCAATAGTTAACTAAACATATTAGCGATGCAATAAATGCAAAAGCGAAAATTACTTAGTCGTTAAACCTGCTAACGGCTGCCCTTGAGCTTGTTTTTTTACGCCTTGCCAACCATCTGCAAGACGTTGTAATTGTTCACTTCTCTGTGGGAACTGATTTGCTAAATCACGCATTAGTGATGTTTGAATCTCACAAATTTCGGCCCAACGAGTTGCATTAGATAATGGCATTTTCAATCCTTAAATAAGTTATACATCCGTTTACATTCACTCATGCAGTACATAAATGTAGCACATCAAGCTAATTTAGAAAGCAGTATTTACACAGTAAACCAGCTCAAAAAAACATCAACGCATATCGGTTGTGCTTTTAGTTGATTTAAAAGAAATTTTGTTTTATTTAAACATAAAAATAATACACTCAATTAATATGAGCCAATCAATGAGCCGTTAATGTAAACAACTTACATAGCAAGAATATAATGGATTTATAAATGATGCTTTATTGATGCAATATAATTTAGATCTTGCGCATAGATTTCAATAAAATAGCATTGCATCCATGACATACCAGAGTATCTTATTGTTATAGCAACCGTATAAATGTACGGCACAAAGGAGCGAACTATGGCTGATACCATCATAAAAATACTGATAATTGCAGGGTTATTTTTTCTGGCCTATAAACTGATTTTTAGTGGTAGCCGCGGGTTAACACTTTTTGAGATGCATTTTAAAGATGGCAAACTCAATAAGCATAAAGGCAAAATACCGGAGAAGTTCGAACGTGATTGTCGTTCCATAGCCAAATCTAATAAACTAACTTGCACTGTCAGAGCAGAGAAGTCTGGTGATGTGCGGTTGCATGTATCAGCTAATATTGGTGATAACTTAGTCCAGCAAATACGTAACCAGTTTCCGTTTGAGTATTATGACAAGAAGCAGTCAGACGCGTCTAAACTTAAAGGTTAATATTGGCTGTTGAGCAAACGAAAAATGGACTCTAACGAGTCCATTTTTGTGTCATTTTTTTATGCTTAGTCGACTTTACTATTCAATGACTTAGTCAGGCTGTTTAGCAATAACCAAGGTGACTTGAGCAACCGTGATACCAAATTTAATAATATCGCTTTTATTGATAATGGTTTTCTCATCGACCAGAAACATCCAGTCGTCAAAATGGACTTCATATTCACTACCATCAACTGGCAATATCATGTCATAACGCCATCGCAATGCACTACCGCGAGACTCACCTTGAGCAATGCCTAATATATCATTGGCAGTGCCCTCATAGAGCCCATTTCCTTTATCAGTAATGTTCCACACCCGAGTTTGCTTTTCACCATCATCGTAAATAAACCATTCGTTTATCACACCCTGCTTACCTTCAGGCGAATCTACCCAGTGCGCTTCCATGGTGACGGTAAATTTACGAGTCACCTTGCCAGAAAAATCTTGTACCACTCCAGCGGCCGTTAATTTACCATCAAAAAAAGTCGCTAAATCTAACGTTGGAGTTGTGTTTTGATAATCTTCAATCGAGGCTGATGAACATGACATAACGCCTAACGCTAGTCCGGTATATAAGCAGGCTTGAGCCAGCTTTCGCGCTAATTTTTTAGTGAAGAGTTGAGTTAACCGTTGAGTTAGCATTCGGGCGCTAAAATGTCGCTGCTGCCGCATGAGTAATAAAAACGAGTGCATTAGTTAACTCCAATAAGTTGATTACGTAACTTTGGATGGCTGGTTTTTTCAGACAACCAAATGTCGAGAAAGGCCTCAGGAAATTGGGCATTACTGACTTGATAATAAGGGGTATCGTTGAGTAAGAATGCGGCATCCTCAGGGGTGTTAACCTTAAAGGTCAGCCTGTCGCCCTGTTTAACATTCGGCCATGCATTAATTAACTGCTGCCGGTACAGTTCAATATTGGCTTTGGTAACACCTAAATGCTGCCATTGCTCAATAGTGGCATCAACTAAATCAATTGCATCAATATCGCGGTGGTATTGGATGTCCAGAGTCATTGGAAAACGATTAGCTTGATATTTACCATCAATGGAAAATAATTTAGCGCTATAGATATCAAGCCATAACAAGCTCATGTCTGCAGTGCCAACTTCAATCAATGCCACATTATTCTTATCGCTGGTAACGCTATTTTCGTTGGTAACGTTTGTATCGCTGGTAACGTTTGTATTGCTGGTATCATTTGCAGACGCATCGTTAATACTCACTGCTACAATCAATGTTAATACTAATGCGCCAACCACACCGAACAGTAATTCGACCAACCAATGCGATGATTGATACAACTTAATCTCTGATTGCGACTTTACGTCATTATGTAAGGTTTTCATCTACGATTCTCCAATGCAAGGTCCGCCGTTGTGATGCGAGAGCTAATAAAGAGTAATACGGGAAATAAGCAACTCCAGATCAATACCAATATAACTGCGCTCCAAACCTCCCCTAAAGGCAACATCACTGCGTCAAATTTAGCTCCTGCGAGATAACTTAAACAACCAAATACACCGCCAAGTAACGCCTGTAACCAAAGAGGAAACTTTCTAAATAACGCCAAACTGTAATCTAAACAAAGTGCGAAGTAGAGCCACAACAATCCCAACCAATAAGGAATATTATTAAACTCAAATACGCCAAACCACACCAATAGACTGTCAACCGCGATGCCAATCGCACCACAGACACACATTACCAGCGCATCATGACGAACTGATTTTGATAACAAAAAATGGCAAATGAGCAATAAAATAGACAACAAGATAAGTTGGTTGTGCGCTAGGACTCCGGCCCACCAAACTAATTGGAAGCACACGGCGTTGATTAACATAACTAGTTTTGACGGGAGACAATGAGTAGACATAACACCTCGCACAAACAGGAGGAGACGTCCCGGTAACTCATTACCGGGAATATAATGGCGATTTGACTGTAAAACGATATTATTTAGGGCGGTATTGAGGTCGAACAGCAACAAGGTGAACCGTGCTGGTAGTGCGCTCTAAAAAGCCACCTTCGCAGTAACTCAAGTAGAACTTCCACATCCGGATAAAATCATCACCGTAATTTAAGGCTTTAATTTTATCGTAGGCAGCATCAAAATTTTCATGCCAGTGCTTTAAGGTACGCGCATAGTCCTTACCCATGTCATCAATAGACCAGGTTACCATGTCGGTTTTCTTGGCAATATGTTTGGTCATTTCACTCACCGACGGTAAGCAACCACCGGGAAAAATATAGCGTTGAATAAAGTCGACACTCTTTCGATAACTGTCGTAACGTTGGTCGGCTATGGTAATCGCTTGGATCAGCATGCGACCGCTTGGCTTAAGCAGATTTTGCAATTTTTCAAAAAAGCCCGCTAAATATTCGTGTCCCACGGCTTCAATCATTTCAATTGAAACCACGCGATCATATTCACCAGTCAATAATCTATAATCTTGTTTGAGTAAGGTAATGCTGTCTTGTAGGCCTTCTTGCTTTACTCTCGCCTCTGCGTAATCGAACTGGGCATCTGAAATTGTGGTGGTTGTGACATGTACGCCGTAGTGTTTTGCAGCATAAATGGCTAATGCGCCCCAACCAGTTCCTACTTCAAGCAAGGTTTGACCTGGAGTTAACTCTAAACGCTCGCAAATGGTATGCAATTTATGTAATTGTGCTTCATTTAAACTACTGTCATTTGCAGGATAAAGAGCACTTGAATACATCATTTCTGGGTCAAGGAATTCTTTATACATGTCATTACCTAAGTCGTAATGAGCCAGAATATTTCGTTTTGAACCCGTTTCCGAATTACGATTAAAAACATGTTTAACGCGATTAACGCCGTTACTCAACCATGAAAAGTAACGTTCAATATTGTCCAACAATGCTAAATTCTGGGCGAAAACCTGCACCACTTTGGTTAAGTCTGGACTACTCCAATGGCCTTGAATGTAAGCCTCACCTGCCCCAATTGAACCGCCAAACACCACTTGACGATAAAAATTGGCGTGCTGAACTTGCATGGTAGCGTGAACTTGGCTTTTGGCGTCGCCAAATTCTGATGTTTGATTACCATCTACAATCGTTAAATGACCTTCTGAAAGGTGCGCTAATGCACGAAGAAGAATTTTCCTTGCTAGGCTGTCAGATAAACTCGCTTGAGTCATGCTGCTTTCTGTCGCCGTATTTTCCATGTCATCTCTCCAGTTCATACACTGTCTAATTGGTTCGCTTCATTGGCGTAATTACAGACTAATACGTGATAAGCATTTATTTGGTTTACATTTTGTAAGAATTATTAGCTCTCTTCAATGGTTTGCTTGCTTACAAAGGGGATTCGCTTAATAAATAACTTCATTGCCTGCCAATAAATACCCAGCATAATTTTGCAGGTCATCAAGGGATAATTCAGCATAAATCGACGTATAGAACGCGAATTTATTGGTTGGCGTTTTAACACTAAACCGGCATCGAATAATTTATCGTTATTGTCATTTCGGTTTTCAATGGTCACTTTCAAGTGTTTGCCCGGCGGCGTAATTCGCCACAAGTAATGCATGTCTAAATTCATAAACGGAGACACATGAAAGACTTTGTCTGTTTGAGCGGTATTAGCAATATCAATCAAATAACAATGGCGCTCATTCCAAGGAGTATTACTGACCTCGGCAAGCATATAAACCATGTCATTTTGATGATAACAAAAGTAAAAATTGACCGGACTAAAATAGAAACCAAAATGGCGTATTTGCCCAGAAAATATCACTTTATCGCATGTTTGCGTGGCACCTAAATGCTTAATGGTTGCCAACACACGTTGCTTTAACGCGGCGACATCATCTCCCTTGCTCGCCTGAGTCAGCACAAGTTGATCACCAAATTGCTTCTTTAGGGAATTAAGGTAATCGCTAGGATTAAATTTAAGCGGAGTAAACCTGTCTGTTGAAAATAACTTACTGACTGCCGTTAACGCCGGCAGTTCATCTAAATCTATTGCCATCATCGCAATGTTATAACCAAAACTGTGCAACTTGGGCGTATGACGGCGATGGTTTATCTTGCCGCAATAAATGCCACTGTTTAATTGATCATGTTCCATTACTGATGTGGTTTGATTCATAGACTAATCCCAAACAGATCGCATACTTCAACCGCGCTACGAACGCCGTCCTCATGAAATCCATTGTGCCAGTAAGCCCCCGCGAAATAAGTGTTATGTTTACCATTAATGAGTGATCTTTTCGCTTGTGACTTCATGCTGGCATCATTAAACACAGGGTGAGCATAATTAAATTTACGCAATATTTTGCTTTCATCAATCGATGCGGTTTGATTTAAGGTGACACAAAATGTAGGTGCACTGCTCGGTAAACACTGCAAAATATTCATATTGTAAGTCACGCTAGCAGGACGCTGAGCAATATCTTGCTGATTGACGCCATCTAAACGATAGTTCCAACTTGCCCATGCCGCTTTTCGCTTAGGCAATAGATTAATATCTGTGTGCAGGACCACTTCATTATTTTGATATTCCATTGCACCTAACACGTCTATCTCATCTTGAGTCGCGTCGGTTAACATGGCCAGAGCTTGATCGCTATGGCAACTCAACACAACATCGTCAAAGTGCTGCCATTCGCCGTTGGCAACCTGAACATACACCCCATCATCGCCGCGTTTAATACCACTAACGGGTGAATTTAGGTGGATGCGATCTTTAAACGGCGCGGTTAAGGCTGGGATATAACTGCGTGAACCACCTTCAAGTACATACCATTGCGGGCGATCATTAATATTTAATAAACCATGGTGCTGGAAAAAACGGATAAAAAATCGCAATGAAAAGCCGCGCATATCATCAATACTGGCAGACCAAATAGCCGCGCCCATAGGCAAAATGTAATGCTCACAGAAAAAGGCCGAAAAACCTTGTTCATCAAGATACTCACCTAATGTAGATGTTGGGTATTTGTCGGCCTCATAAATGACTTTACAACCATTATTGAAACGAACAATTTCACCTAAGAAGCGGTAAAAACTTGGACGAAATAGATTACGACGTTGAGCAAATAAACTCCACAAATTATGACCATTATATTCAAGCCCAGTAAGTGCATTGTTAACACTAAAACTCATTTCAGTCGGTAGAGACTTAATATTAAGTTGCGCCATTAATGTTTCAAATAGCGGATAAGTACGGTCATTAAAAACAATAAAACCAGAATCAATTGCGTATTGCTGCCCTGCCACTTCCACATCAATGGTCGCAGTGTGCCCACCAATATAATCATTAGCTTCAAACACAGTTACCGTGTGTTCACGACTTAACAGGTGGGCACATGTTAATCCCGAAATTCCAGTACCAATTACAGCAATATTTTTCATTTAGTTAATCCTTGACGCTAATACTTATTCTTATGGTGAATTGATTTGGGCCCACTATTTGGGTGCCAACAAATACACTAATAATCTTTCTGGTAATAAAGAGGCTAATTTAAGTAACCAAGTAAATTTAGTCGGGAAATGGATTTCGCGGCGTTGACGCAGCATACCATTATAAATAGCCTGAGCCGCTTGCTGGGAGGTGATTTGCATTGGCATAGCAAAGTCATTTTTGGCGGTTAAAGGGGTTTTAACAAACCCAGGACAAATCACACTCACCCCAATACCATGCTGAGTAAGGTCAACACGTAAACTACGGCCTAAATAACCAATAGCTGCTTTAGATGAACCATAGGCTTCGGCACGCGGAAACGGTAAATAAGTGGCACTTGAACTCATTAACCCGAGTTGTGCACCACGGCTCAGCAAAGGTAAAAAGTGTTCCAAGCAATACCCCATCGCAACCACATTAGTATTGATCACTCTGGCAAATAGCGCTGAGTCGAAATGCAATGCATCGTCAATATATTCACAGCTACCAGCATTGAGTATCACCTGCTGTAACTGCCAATGATTATCGTGCAATAACTGCTTAAGCTCGGCTGCAGCACCTTGCACCTGGTCACTATCGGTAATATCGAACTCAAGCGGTATTGCGCCTGTAATGGCTTGCAAGGCTTGGGCATTTCGACCGCAGGCTATAACAGCCACACCTTTAGCGAGGTAATACTCCGCTAAAGCTAAACCAATGCCAGAACTTGCACCAGTAATTAATACCGCTTTTGTATCGGAAGTAGGTGTATTAGATTGAGGTATATCGGAGCTAGCTGTTGCCATTACTTAGTCACCCTATTTTTAAGTAAGCCAATCAAGCCACCTAAAAACGGCACTTGCTCGTATAGCATTTGGCCTAGATCAAAATAGTCTCTGTGAGAAAAAATCTTATCGGAAAATTTAAGTTGCGACATGCCTTCAACATTAATCAGCTGCCCTTTATTTAATTTAGGGTGTGAATAGCTCATGGTCCAATACAATGCTGCCTGTTGTTTATCAGCACTGATCACCACTTCTTTAATATCAAATTCAATGTGGGTGACATTTTGATACATGTTGGCAAAGTAATCGGTTAATGCTTCTATTCCCTCAACGTGATGCATGGGATCTCGAAAACAAATATCATCTCGATAAACTTGACGCAGTAAAAAAAGATTATCTTTATTAAGCTGTTGATACATATTAATAAAGGCATCTACAATAACCGGATGACCATTAACCGACGCAGAGCTGTCAGCATTTAACGGTTCAGATTGAGTATCAACTGTTGACTGTGCACCTTGCATTAACAGACTCCTATTACGCTACCAAGAAAAATATACGCAACCTAGATATAACAATGCCTTATATGACAATAAGATAAAAGTATTTCATGGCCGTGAAGTAAATAAAAACTCATTAGGCATTGATACGAGATAACGCAGGAAGTAGATCACCCTTTTAAACGAACCAAAAAGCAAAAACGCCTAAGCATGGCTTGGGCGTTTTTAATGTTTATAAATTGAAATTTTTGTTTAAAAGTTTAGTAACCCGTTTTGGCCACCGGCTGCCAGTACTTATCAACTTCTTGCTTAATAAAAGCTTGTTTGGCTTTTATTGCGTCGGCTTCAATAAAGCCAATAGCGGCATGGGCTTTTTGTTTGGTGCTGTAATCTGGATACTCAACTTCAGTAACGGACAATTGACTCAATATACGGGCTAATGCTTCACGGGCATAAGTAATCTGCTCAGTCGATTTATCCAGTAATTCAATGCCCTCTTTAGGATTATGCGCGTACATGCCATGCGATGCGGTAGCAAAATCCCAGCGCCATTGTGAATGACGAATAGCCATAATCGCATCATTCATTTGCGGCCATGTGGCTCCTGCATCCCAAGCCGCTTTGGCTTCGTAATGCGCTTTAATCAGCAATGACTCTACATTACGTGATTTAGCATCAATATTAGCTTTGGTTTTATCAAGCTTTTTGGTGATGGCCGCTTTACTGCTATGGCAACTTGTACAAGCGCGATCAAAATTGTCTAATGCGCCACCCACTTTATGGTCAGTAAAAGTAGCGCCTTTTTCATCTGTCGCAGGCGGCATATGACAGGTTATACACGTCACGCCTTGCTTAGCATGAGCCGAACGACTCCAATGCTCAAACTCTGGATGACGTGCTTTTAATATTGGGGTTTTAGAAATTGGGTGGATCCATTCGTAAAAGCGACGAGTGTCGTAATACTTTTCAATTTCATCAGCAGTGCTGCCAAAAATCCATGGAATATTTACTTTGTTATTATTTTCAGGCTGGAAATAATAACTCACATGACATTGGCCACAAACCTGAGCGCCTTGCATGCTGCGGTCTTGCTTATCAAAAGGCAGTTTAATTTTTTCCATCGCATTTTGAGCATGTGGCCGAGGTAATGCCAGTTTAGCACTGCCATCAACATGACAATCGCTACAGTAGACAACGGATTTGATTTCTCGACCTAAATCGACAAAATTGGCACCTGAAAAACCTTGAATACCCATTTCTTTGATCAATCTAGGGGCATCGGGTGTTTTACAGGTCCAGCAACTGGCAGATAAACCTTTGTCACCTTCGGCAATTGCAACACCAGTACGCAAAGTGTGCGTCACGTCAGCCACTGCAAACTGATGTCCGCGAGGGCTATGATACTCTTTAGCAAATGACGAACCCGCCCATAAAATGATATTGGCAGGGTATTGCGCCAGTATATCGTCTCGTTCAGCTTGCTCTTCTGTTGCTTGCCAAGTGTCATATTGTTGTGGAAATTTAAGTTGATTAGGATCCACTTCAGCACTTTTAAGCGACCAAGATGTCAGACTCAGCAGTGCCATTGCGCTAATAATAATGCTTAACCCTACCTTACTTCGCATTGGCTGAGTCGCTTTCATTATTACATCAATCAGTAGATCCATCATATTGCTAACCTTTCTCTAATCTCTTTATTTACAGCGCTACATTGTTCGATAAGTCTGTAGCACTACTTGTTAACTGTTTCGTTTAGTTAACTGTTTAGTTAGTTAACTTTAGTTACTAATTTAGTTGGTATTATCCTGGACGGCCATCAAGACGTGGACGTAGTAAAATCGGCGCGTAAAACCACACAAATAAACCAAAACCGATAAACCAACATGCTCCAGCTGCCCATAACCAAATTTGGGTGTATTCAGGCATCAACAAAGGCATTCCTGCACGTAAAATTGCGGCGAGAGGCAAACATAAAAATGCCCACGTCATATTAGGACCTTGATAGATATTGCGACTAGTATGCCCAAGTGAAACACGTGAAATCATTGATAAGCATAATGATGCAATTCCGCCAATAGCAAACAAATGCAACAAGGTACGATAGGCATATTCGTTATCAATGTTGATTGCCATCAATAACAGCGTGATAGGCAACGACAGATACGAAATATGCAATGACCACAGCATCGGCTCTTTTAGGGTCTTATGTGCTTGCCAACGAGCAAAACGGACTAAATGTAGTATGCCTGCTACTGCTAAAAGTGCTTGTTCAACTCCTTTTGGAAACCAGTGACTTATTGCTTGAATAAACAGTAATCCCATCGCTAATAATAATGTATTTTCTAGCGCCTTAATGGGATCCGGCTTGGGTTGTTGAATTTTCATTGCGGTAAAAAATGGGATCACTCGACCGCCAACAATAGTAATAACCATGGCTAGCCACCAAATCATTCCTTGCCATAATTGGGTCGATAACGAAAAGTTACGTTCAGACAAGGCGTAGTAACTGGCTAGATTAACCAACAATGCGACCACCAACATGATAGGAAAGCCAATATTGCGCCATTGTTTAACCGGATAAATACAGCGCCACAATGCCAACGCACTTAACCCTAAAAATAAGCTGTCAAATATTGCAGGTAGTATCAAAGGGATGTTCATTGGTAATAGCAACATTAAGCGAGCAATGAGCCAACAACCAAAGGTGACCATTAACGCGCGGCCCGTAATGGTGGGTTGATTGGTCCACGCTTGTACTGCTGTGAGTAAAAAACCGCACACGATAGCCATGGCAAAACCAAATAACATTTCGTGAGGATGCCACCATAGCGGTACTACGTTAGCCCAAAACTCACTGTTAAATAAGCTATATTGCGGAGTAAACCAGCCCATTAACCACAACGGAATGTATAACGCTGCGACACTCGCCCCACCCAAAAAAAACGGTCTAAAACCCAAACGCCATATTGCAGGAGTGTTATCAATTTCAGCAGGATCATCAATATTCAGCATAAGCAGTGCACTCACTTAGTGGATTAACTTCAACAAGATTTAAACATGTATAATATATAAATCTTTAATACCGTCATTCTATGCTGTTAATTGACGCGCTTCAATCATTACTCATCAATCAACTCACCAGCCAAGCTCATAGTGTGATCTAACGCAATAAAAAAGCCGCTATTATCATAAGAGATAATAGCGGCCTGACAGTGTTATTGCTGATTTATCGAATCAAGATGGACTCAGTAACCTGAGTTCAGGATAACAAATGGCTCTCAAACAGCCTTTTGTCTTGCTAACTGCATTGAATGTTAATCGAAACAATTAACCACGCTTTAATGCACTTAGTACCTCTATCGCCCGCAAGCGTGCCATCTTGTGTTCGACAATAGGCTGTGGATATCGGTCATCTTGTCGTTGTGCAAATAAGTCATTCACATTGATGGTTTTGGGTTGATGAATATCGGCCAAAGACCATGTTGATAACTCGGGAACATAACGCTTTATGAAACTTGCATCTGGATCAAACTTGCTACTTTGGGTCATTGGATTAAACACGCGGAAATAAGGTTGCGCATCGCAGCCTGTTCCGGCTGACCATTGCCAACCACCATTATTGGCGGCTAAGTCACCATCAATTAGTTTTTGCCTAAAATATCGCTCGCCCCAACGCCAATCAACCAATAAGTGTTTAGTTAAAAAGCTGGCTACCACCATGCGTAATCGATTATGCATCCAACCGGTTTGATTTAATTGGCGCATAGCAGCATCAATAATTGGATAGCCTGTTTGGCCATCACACCAGGCGGTAAACTCAGCAAGATTATTACGCCACACAATGCCGTCGCCTAACTCATTAAAGTTATGGTTCATGGATAAGCGTGGAAATGCTACCAGTAAATGGCGATAAAACTCACGCCAAATTAATTCATTTAACCACGTTTTGGCGGGGCAAGTGTCATCCACTAATGCTTGGGGATAACGCGCTAATATTGCTGCGACACATTGACGTGAACTGATCACCCCAATAGCTAAAAATGGCGATAATCGACTGGTTCCTTCAAGGGCAGGAAAATCCCTTTCGGCTTGATAATCTGCAACTTGGTTTGCTAAAAACTGATCCAATATTCGCTTTGCAGCGCCCTCTCCTGCAGACCATTGCTCACTAGATATTTTATCGCAGTTAAATACGATTTCGCTAGGGGCTGGAAGTACAGCAGCTATTGGCGATGGCACCGCGACGGGAACTATCGCGCGCTGGCCAGCAATACTTTTCCACTTTTTAGCAAAAGGGCTAAAGACTTTGTACATATCACCAGACAAATTTTTCACTTGCCCTGGCGCCAATACACAATCTTGGTCTATTAATGTTAATGGCATGCCGTTATCAATTAATGCGCAGTCTCGACGACGTTCATTTATTTCAGGCTCATTAGCAGCAAACACAGCAGCAATATTATGCTTGTCGACATAAGCGGCTAACAGGGTTTGTACTTCATCAAAGTCTTGCGCATGCAACACATCTAGATGAATACCTAACACCGCCAATGCCTGTGCTAACAAATTGACATGTCGCTGGATAAAATCAATTTGTATCGGCGCAACATCATGCTGCGCCCATTGTGCTGGGGTGACAAAATATACAGCTCGAACATGACTACGATTATTGATGGCAAACTCGCACGCCGCCACTAAAGCAGGGTTATCCGCCAAGCGTAAGTCTTGTCGAAACCACATCAAGCTGTTCAGGTTAGTCATTTTTCAGCAACCTAGTATGCATAACGAAGCTTAAGCGCTTCTGGATGTGGATTTAAATACACTTGGTCTTGAATATACGGGGTATGAAACTCACGCACATAATGGTTAATCAAGGTGATTGGCACCAACAAAGGCAACAACCCTTGGCGATATTTTAAAATTGACTCACTCAACTCTTCTTTTTGTTCAGCGGTTAACTGCTTCTTAAAATAGCCTTGAATATGCTGCAAAGTACTGGTGTGATTTTTACGAGTAGCAATAATTTTAAGTGCCGTCATAAAGCCTTCAAAATATTGTTGTGCGGTTTGCTCAACATCTTGAATATCGGCCAAGATAGGCCCTAAATCACGATACCACTTTGGGCTGTGAGCCATTAATAAATACTTATAACGCGAATGAAACTGCATTAACTTATGCTTAGTGATGCCCGATTTAGTCATTTGCTTCCAATCGTTATAAGCAAATACACGGGTAAAAAAGTTTTCTCTTAATGGCAAATCATGCAAACGGCCTTCTTCTTCTACAGGCAGAAATGGGTAGCGTTCCATTAATTTTTTTGCAAAAACACCGATGCCGGTTTTAGTGCCATGATTGGTACCAATTTTGTACTCGGTAACCCTTTCCATGCCACAGGTTGGTGATTTGGCACATAAAATATAACCGCCCAGGTAATCTAATTCTTCCACTTTTGCTTGGGAGTATTCATTAAGCTTGTCTGTCACATCGAGCGTTCCATCAGCACTGCGAATATGCACTACATCGCCATCTCGTATTTGACGGATACTTTTACGTGGTGCGCCCATGCCGATCGCCATTTCAGGACAAACAGTGGTGTATTCAAAAAATGGTTCAATTTCTTGTTTACAGTAATAAGAGTTTTTGTGTCCGCCATCAAAGCGAACTTGGTTACCTAACAAGCAACTGCTGATCCCAATCTGGATTTTTTCTGGCACAAATGTATCGATATTTGGCATATTATGCACTCCTGTGGCAACTGTAATATTCCCAAAGTGGGATAAAAAGGGTGTCATGCTAACTACACATGCTATTAAACAGACATACGAGTAAAACATCCATTAAGTTCATTATTTATAAGGTTATTTATCGTTTTTGCAATATATAGCTACATATTAGTCAAATAAGGCAGACAATAAAAAGCAGAACCTAAGTTCTGCTTCATTATTCATCTTTTACTTGTCTTGCACCTGAACGGCCCAGATTAAGCTTCAACAGGATTAACTATTCGCTTTGTTGCCGAAGTGCTCTAATCCCCACACCAAACCAATTCCCACCAGCAGACATACTATGGCAATGATCATTTGTGATGACTCACCAGTGATTTGCTCAAACTGAAACGGAGATAAATTTTGTTCTACCAAAGGTACTAATTCACCTTTTGAATTCTCGCGCCAACTGATCACTTGTTTCCAAGGCCAAATTTTACCTAGCGTACCTAGCATTAACCCCGTTAAAAATAATAACGTCATATCATGAAATTTACGTAACAAAGCCGATAACACATGACTAAAACTTAATAATCCGACTACTGCACCTATCGCAAAACAGGCTAAATAAGCAATATCAAAACCTTTGGCTGCCGCTAATACTGCTGGATACATCCCTAAAAGCAGTAAAATAAAGCTGCCTGAAATCCCGGGTAATATCATGGCGCAAATGGCAATCGCACCACAAAAGAAGAAGTTAAGGTAACTCACCTGCATTTCGATAGGATGTAATACTGTAATAGCCCACGCAAAGGCAACACCAACAACGAACATCGCAATCCGAATAGCATTGAATTTGTTCACTTGCTTAAGCATATGAACCACGGAAAATAAAATTAATCCAAAAAAGAACGACCACACTGGAATGGGATGTGTCACCAATAGCCAAGAAATCAATTTAGCTAAGGTAAAAATACTGGTAAGAATCCCACCAAATACACACACGAGAAAAGGACCATTAATGTGTAAAAAAGCCGCTTTAATGCCTTTTTGTTTGATAATGCCCACTAACGACCAGTTAATTTTGCGAATGCCATTCAATAATGGGTCTAAAATACCGGTAATAAACGCAATAGTGCCACCCGACACGCCCGGCACAACATCTGCGGCGCCCATGGCCATACCTTTGAAATAATTCAATAACAGTGAGTCAGTTTTCAAAATTCATCCTTAATGTGTCTAATCGCGTAAATTATACCTGTGCCCTTTGCAATGAGCGATGGAAAATATTCAACGGGGCTTTTCCGCAGGTTACAACAATGTTAATCTCGTCCGACCAGATAACGATTAGAGTTCATTTATGATCCCAACTAAACCCAATAAAGTCATGTCGCTATATAAGAAAGTCACTGCTTATCCATTTGGTAAACAGATTTTTTCTAAAATGGTGTCTCGAATGGCGCCCTATTTTGGCACAGTACACCCTTACATAAGTGATTTACGCGTTAACCGCTGTGAATGTTTAATCAAAAAACGCAAAAAAGTCCAAAATCATATTGGTACCGTACATGTAATAGCTATTTGTAATGGCCTCGAAATGGCCATGGGCACGATGGCAGAAGCATCAATCCCGGCTCATTTACGCTGGATCCCTAAAGGCATGAGCGTTGATTACACAGCAAAAGCGGGCAGCGACATTTTATGTGTTGCAGAGGTAAAACCAGAACAATGGCAAGTGGGTGATATGTTAGTCGACGTAAAAGCCTATGACACTAATGGTGTTGTGGTGGTCCAAGGGCATATTAAGCTATGGATTTCAGAGAAACCTCAAAAATAACCAGGTAAATTAATCACCTTTATTCACTTTGCTAGGGAAGCATAATGTTAAAAAATGGTCTGGCGCAAGCTAACACAAATCATCTCTGTAAAATCATTCCAGTCGCAGTTTTACTGCTAATGCTGATCAGTTTATATGGTAGCTGGTATACCATTGATCAGGGCGAACGTGGGGTATTGCTGCGTAACGGTAAAATTATTGATACTGCAGAACCAGGTCTTGGATTTAAAATTCCACTAATGGATACCGTAGTTAAAATATCAACCCAAACTCACACAGCAAACTACCAAGGTTTACAGGCGTATAGCCGCGATCAACAACCTGCAACATTACGCGCATCTGTCACATTTAGCATACCGCCAGATCAGGTTGAAGAAGTGTATGCTAATTTCAAAAGTATCGACTTAATGGTGTCGCGCTTACTCGACCGCCAAGTACCAACCCAAATTGAGAATATTTTTGGTAAGTATACGGCTATTTCTGCCGTTCAAGAGCGTATCAAGTTTGGTATTGATGTCACTGACGCCATTACTAAATCGATTAAAGGCCCGGTGACCATTAATTCGGTACAGATTGAAAATATCGACTTTAGCAACGCATACGAGAAATCAGTAGAGGACAGAATGCGTGCAGAAGTAGAAGTACAGACACAATTACAGAATCTTGAAAAAGAGCGTGTTAGTGCCCAAATTGCCGTGACTCAAGCACAAGCTGAAGCAGACTCACAATTGGCTCGCGCAATTGCAGAAGCTGAAAGTATCCGTATTAAAGGTAACGCAGAAGCATCAGCGATTAAAATTCGTGCTGAAGCGCTAGCGCAGAATCAAAATTTAGTTGAATTAACTAAAGCGGAACGTTGGGATGGGCGCTTACCAACAACTATGCTACCTACTGGCACTATCCCGTTCCTTGAAGTACAGACAACTAAATAAACCTGTAAACATACTTCACAAACCACTTCACAAACCAAGCGTGCGGCATTAACGCTTAACGCTTGGTTTTTTTATAATAGTTCCCCCGCCCCCCAAACGCATTATCTAGTTGCATTACCGCATTTGACTGGTAATCTCTAACAGCGCCTCTTTAATGAATAAAGAGGGTTTATAAACGGCTAAATGCAAAAGGAATTCAGTAATTAATACTGCAACGAACATGGATGAAAATAGCACTGCGCCCCAACAGACTCGTTTGGCAAATCTTGACGCTATCAGAGGGCTTGGCGTATTAGGTATTTTCTTCCTTAATATCTATTTTATGGGCAATAGCTTTTTCGGTTACGCTCCTCATGAAGTTCAGCTCACCAGCGACATTATCCTGCTCACTTGTAGCAATTTTTTCTTAGAAGGTCGCTTCTTTAGCCTATTTGCGATGCTTTTTGGGGTGGGATTATTAATCCAATACCAACGCCAGCAAATGGCAATGGAGACAGCCACCACTCAGCAGCAAAATAAACGCATAAAACGCCGTCTGTATTGGTTAATTGTCTTTGGTGTAATACACGCTATTTTCATCTTTCCTGGCGATATATTATTGTCTTATGGTGTCAGTGGATTATTGGCTTTTCGCTACATTAGCCTCAGTGCTGATGAGTTAATCCTTAAAGCTCAATGGTTTATCTTTTTATCATTAATCCCCATAGCACTTATTTCGCTCATGCCTGACGATCAAGTTTATTCACGAGACTCAGCATTCTTTGTCGAGCAACTTGCTGATTGGACAGGCAGCTACCAACAACAACTGACGCTGCACTTAACCATGTTTGCTTATATGCTTGCGGTTATCCCATTAGCGTTAATGTGGTATATCGCAGGCTTAATGCTTTTAGGGATGGCGTTATATAAACGCAATATCTTTGTTGATGGATTGGATAATAAAACCCTGTGGCAATGTGTATTTTGGGCAATCACATTAGCATCATTAGATTCGATATTAAGTCTAAGTGGCAATCAGATGTTGGAGTCGATGTCTGATCTTTTATTATGGTTCAGCGCTATTGCGACCGCTTTGATTTACATCCACATTATTGTTAAATTCTGCCAAAATACGCCACATAGACTGAAGCTACTGCAAAACGTCGGCCGGATGGCGTTTAGTTTGTACATTCTCCAGTCAATAGTCGGTATTTTACTGTTACGTTATATCGCACCAGACTGGCTGTACTCACTAGACAGGATAGGTTACGTCTCAATTGCGATTATCTACAGTGTATTTCAACTGTTGTTAGCGGATGTCTATTTACGCAAATTCAACCAAGGCCCATTAGAAAAGCTGTGGCGTGTGTTAGTCTCCCGCACAAGCTAATGAAACATATACACTTAAAAGAAGAATCTATGCAACTACCATTGTGTGCAATGCTGATTAATCTCATCAGTATGACGAAATCAATATGATAAAATTAATCTCACGGAGCAGACACTAAAATGAATAAGTTTGCTTGGTTGATGTTGCTGCTCATTGGCGCTATTTTTGCCACTATTCAGCCCTGGTTAGCTGGGATATATGGCCTAATTAATCTGGTCACTTTTAGTTTATATTATCGTGATAAATCTGCCGCTAAGCAGGGGCAATGGCGCATAAAAGAAAGTACCTTACAATTTTTTTCTTTAATCGGCGGTTGGCCAGCAGCGCTACTCGGCCAGTATCACTTACGTCATAAAACCCAAAAATCGTCTTTTAAACGGATATTATGGTGTTGCATCGTACTCAACTCAGTTGGAGTCAGCTTAATGTGTTATCAGCAGTGGCATCCGTTATTCGATGCATACCGTTAAGCTGTTGGTTCAATTATCGCTTCAATCGTGTTGATGAGTATTAGCTCAGCAATTTTTACGCTAAACTAGTCGCACTATCTACCCAACAATTCGAGATTAATTAAATGCGTATGATTTTAGCCGTTCTGGTCATTGCGGGCGTTATTTTTTATTTTTTCACTCAATCTAACAATTCTAAAGCCGCCAAAGAAAACATTGAGAAAGGTAAGATTTTTTTAGCTGAAAATGCCAAACGCGAAGGCGTCAGCCAAACCTTATCTGGCTTACAATATGAAGTGCTAGTTAAAAGTGAGAATACCGAACACCCTAGCGCAAAAAGCAAAGTTACCGTGCATTACCACGGCACACTCATTGACGGTAGCGTATTCGACAGCTCTGTTGATCGCGGCGAAACAATCAGCTTTGGTTTAAATCAAGTGATAGCCGGTTGGACCGAAGGTGTACAACTCATGAGTATTGGCGACAAATTCCGTTTTTATATTCCAAGCCAATTGGCTTACGGCAATCGCTCAACCGGTAAAATTGCCGGCGGCTCAGTACTAATTTTTGATGTTGAGTTATTTGAAATTAACTAAAAATTAAATAATAGATGACATAGTTTTCACACTAAGAACTACACCAAAAATCCAAAGCCTCCATAGCGGAGGCTTTTTGCTATTGCTTGACTCATACCACTTAGCTAATTTTTCTTAATCCTCCAGTTCCCCGAAAACAACTTAATAAAAACTCATAAATCTGCAGCTTCAAGGATTCTCCGTCCGAAGTGTCCGAAATAGCGTGATAAAAATGCCGTAGTGACATCATGGATGATGACACAGACTCAGGGGTACATGGATGTACCATCTGAGCCGTTAGGCGATTTTTGTTATGCTATGAGGATCAACACTTTGTCGGAGCTGCTGGGGTGATCCAAGAGGGGAAAGCAGTGTTTCCCTTCTTGGTCGGGTGTGGGCGAAGCGCCACGACGTTAAGCTGACTATATTTGTCAGTGATAATTAAAAAAATATCATGCTAGATAAAACGGATCATCAATCGACTTCGCTGGCGCTGTAAACCATTTAGGCCCTTGCGCGGTCATGTAAAAATGGTCTTCATGACGGATCCCAAATTCCCCAGGTACACATAACATTGGCTCGTTACTAAAACACATGCCCACTGCCAGTGGTGTTACATCATTACGCACCAAATATGGCCATTCATGAATATCTAAACCGATACCATGACCAGTACGATGAGGTAAACCTGGCACGTTATAGTCTGGGCCAAAGCCTGCGGCTTCTAACACGATACGAGCAGCTGCATCGACGTCACCACACAGGGTTCCTAAGGTAGCAGCATCAAACGCAGCAATTTGTGCATCTTGCTCAAGTTGCCATAATTGACGCTGACGAGCATTAGGCTCACCAAATACATAAGTGCGAGTAATATCAGAGTTATAACCTTGTAACTGGCAACCGGTGTCAATCAATACTGTGTCATTTTTCTCAAGCGCTTTAGGTGATTTAACCCCATGTGGATACGCAGTATCTTCACCAAATAGCACGATGCAAAAGTACGAACCTTTGGCCGCGCCCACGGCATAGTGAGCTTGGTTAATAAAGTCTTCCACTTCCGAAGTGGTAATGCCCTCACGTAAAATACTAGCGGTGGCTTTATGCACTTCTAGGGTCATGCCTTTAGCGCGTTGCATTAAGGCAATTTCGGCAACCGACTTAATCATCCGACATCCTGCCGTTACTGTTGTCGCACTTACAAATCGATGCTGAGGAGCTGCTTGGGCAATGCCATCGCTAATAAAAAAGGCGGTTGACTCATCAATACCGATTTTTGCTTGGCTCAAGCCGATGTTATCCAGCACATCGGCAAATAATTGATATGGGCTTTCATCTTCATGCCACGTATTTACTTGACCTTTAATGGTCATATAACCCTGTAACGTGTCGAGTTCAAATGCTGGAGCAATATACTGAACCTCACCCACAACGGGGATAATAGCACCCACCATACGCTCGCTAGAAAACCAACGAGTACCAGTAAAGTAGTACAAATTAGTACCAGCATTCACATAGATTGCTTCTAAACCATGTTGCGCCATCAATCGTTGTGCATGTTGAATTCGTTGATTAAATTCATCATCACTTATCGCAGCTACACCGTGAGTCATATTAGTGAGTGTGGCTAATGCTTGTTGCGGGCTAACGCCGCCGACACCGATTGTCATAGGTTTTCCTTTGGTTATTTTTATTGTTATTTATCTAGAGTCTGTGGAAATCAAATCGTCTTACCTTGTTTAAATATACAAGGTAATCAATACCGACAAGGATACCGCCTGTATCGCTTTGTTACCATTGTATACAATATAAGTTTACAATTTTAATCAGCCTTGCTCCACATTATGTCAGCGACTTCACTTGCCAGTTTGCCGTCACGCTTGCGATAATCGCAGTTCATTCTACAGAGCTGAGTTCATCAGTCGCCTCCAACGGAGAAACCATGTCCAATATTATTGCTACGCGTCTTAACGCCATTCGCCAACAGCTTGAAGTAAACCAAATAGATGCATTCATCATTCCTCGCGCTGACGAATATTTAGGTGAGTATGTCCCTGCTCGTAACGAGCGTTTACATTGGGCCACTGGCTTTACGGGTTCTGCAGGCATGGCAATAGTGTTAAAAGACCGCGCAGCAATATTTACCGACGGCCGTTACACAGTGCAAGTACGCCAACAAGTAGACGGTAACTTATTTGAATATTTAAGCCTGTATGACGACCCGCAAATTGACTGGTTAATCGATACATTACCTGCAGGCGCTAGCGTCGGCATCGACAGTCGCTTACATACCCTTGCTTGGTATCAACAAACTAAAGCGCAATTTGATAAAGCCCAAATCAATTTAGTTGAAGTAGATAGCAACCCGATTGATGTGAGTTGGTTAGACCGCCCTGCACCATCAGCATCTACCATGACTTTATTTAGCCACCAAGGTGCAGGACGTAATAGCGTCGAGAAACGTCAACAAATTGGTCAGCTGGTTAACAAGCAAGGCGCCGATGTTGCCCTTATTGCCGCATTAGATTCATGTTGTTGGTTACTGAATATCCGTGGTAATGACGTTCCACGCTTCCCCGTCATACTTGGCTGTGGATTATTATCAACCAACGGCGACATGACCTTTTTTACCGATTTAGCTAAAGTGCCGCAAAATATTGAACAGCACGTAGGTGCCGGAGTGAGCTTTAAAGATGAAGCGGAACTGGCTACCGTACTTGCGCAAATGAATGGCGTTAAGCTATTGGCCGATCCACATTCTGCCAACGCCTATTCGCAGTTACTGGCACAAAAAGGTGGCGCTAAACTGATTGTGGGTACCGACCCGGTTGCATTACCTAAAGCACAAAAAAATAACGCCGAATTAGCTGGTATGCGAGCGTGTCATATTCGTGATGGCGCTGCCGTTAGCCGTTTTTTAGCCTGGTTAGACAGCCAAGTTGAACAAAACATTATGCACGATGAAGCACAACTTGCTGACAAGTTAGAAAGCTTTAGATTGCAAGACCCGCTATATCGCGAGCCAAGCTTTGACACTATTTCAGCCACTGGTGCCAATGCCGCCATGTGCCATTACAACCATAATAATGGCACACCAAGCACAATGACCATGGACAGTATTTACTTGGTCGATTCTGGTGCTCAGTACATAGACGGCACCACCGACGTTACCCGCACCATCGCCATTGGCAAGGTAACCGACGAGCAAAAGAAAATGGTTACACTGGTATTAAAAGGCCACATAGCCCTTGATACCGCTCGCTTTCCTAAAGGCACTTCTGGTGTACAACTCGATGCATTTGCTCGTCAGTATTTATGGCAGCATGGTTTTGATTATGACCACGGAACGGGCCATGGTGTTGGTCACTTTTTAAGTGTTCACGAAGGCCCGCAGCGCATTGGCAAAAACGTTAATGGCGTGGCATTACTGCCGGGCATGGTATTGTCGAATGAGCCCGGTTATTACCGCGCCGACGGTTTTGGTATTCGCATCGAAAACCTAGTCACAGTGCAACATTGCCAAGCATTGGCAGGTGCAGAACGTGAAATGTATGAGTTTGATGTATTAACACATATACCAATGGATGCACGCTTAATCGATAAATCATTATTAACTGATTTTGAAGTGAATTGGTTTAATCAATATCAGCAAAAAGTACGTCAAACCTTAGCGCCATTAATGCAAGGTGATGAGTTAACATGGTTAAACAAAGTAACAGCTGCAATTTAAACGAGAAGGTTTAAGCGAGAAGGTTTAAGCGAGAAGGTTTAAGCGGTTGTTGGCGGTTGTTAAGTAAGAGCTTAGGGTGATTTCATCATCCTAAGCTCTTTTTAATAGAGTAACGAATTCAAAAGTTATGACGAAAATAGAAGGTATGACATCAGCTTTTAGGATGGCTATGCTACACCTAAACATCAATCCAAAATCCGGTACCACTAGCGTTTCCAAAGGCGACATAAGATGCCGTTACCTTATGTATATTGATGTTATGCCTTTGAAATTTTTAATATCACACTATATATCTCAATGACTTAAATTATAACCAAGCGAACTCCTTACTGGATAAGGCAAGCTTTACCACAAGCGCCAACAAGGTGCATCTTCCAGACAACACTGGTTGTGCTCATTATCGTTAGTTAATAAAATCTGTTACTTGATTTCGACATGATTAATATCAAGTTGTTCTGCTGTGTTGGGTTTATGATATAGATAGTACTTATGCTTCTTGAAAGCAATTTACTAATGAGCCCTTTCCCTTTCTTCATAAAAATAGTCAAAAAAGACTATCACCCACTAAGTGGAAAGGTTTAAATTAAATAGCCGTATTAATAGGCTACATAATTGGTATTTTAATTTTTACTACATGATCTAATCAACTCAAAATAGAGGCGATATGACAGAAAATAAAAAAGATACTAATAACACTACTAATAATAACAAAAGCACGACGGATAATTCAGAATCCACACCACAGCAAACGCCGCATCCTTTTGATGCTCACACGCTAATGTGGATAATGATGTTCTTTGCTGCGTATACCATTTTTTCGAGTTTTTTTGATTCAACAAAACCAGAAATTTCATATACAGATTTTAAAAAAGCAGTCATTGCCAATCAAGTGTCATCCATCTCTTTCAAAGGCGATCAAATCTACGGTACCTATAACGTAGGAGGCTCAGACAAACCAAAAATATTCCATACCGTTATGCCTCCTACCACAGACACAAATTTGCTACCTATCCTTGAAAAAAACAACGTCACTATTTTCGCAAAGTCTTCTGCTGATCCACAATGGCTTTCCATTTTGCTAGGTATTGTTCCTTGGTTATTAATTATTGCTTTTTTTGTTTACTCAAGCCGAATGTTACAACAAAAAATAGTAGGAAAAGATGGTTTTATGGGCTTTTCAAAGTCTAAAGCTAGGCTGTTTGAAACCAAAGACAATGAAATCGGTTACGACGATGTCGCCGGAGTGGAAGGAGCTAAGCAAGACCTTCAAGAAATCATTGATTACTTAAAAAAACCTGGGGAATTTAATAAGCTCGGTGCAAAAATGCCACGGGGTATTTTATTAATGGGCCCACCAGGAACGGGGAAAACCATGCTTGCAAAAGCCACAGCTCATGAAGCTGGAGTGCCTTTTTTTAGTATTAGCGGATCAGAATTTATCGAAATGTTTGTTGGCGTTGGTGCTTCTCGTGTTCGAGATATGTTTAAAGAAGCAAGAGATAAAGCTCCAGCCCTGATTTTTATCGATGAAATTGACTCCGTTGGCCGCGTTCGAGGCACTGGCCTAGGTGGCGGCAATGACGAACGAGAACAAACACTTAATCAAATTCTTGCCGAGATGGACGGATTTTCAGGCGATGAAGCCGTTGTGGTGTTAGCAGCAACAAATCGCCCTGACGTACTAGATCCAGCACTATTAAGACCGGGGAGATTCGATAGAAAAGTGACGTTTGAGTTACCTCAACAAAGCGCAAGAATAAAGATTTTAAAAGTACATACTCGTAAAGTACCGATTGAGTTAAATTTCGATTACAAAGAATTAGCCAGCATGACCGTTGGATTTTCTGGTGCAGACCTCGCTAACTTAGTCAATGAAGCCGCACTCTGTGCAGCAAGAAAAAAAGCCGACACAGTAACAAGAGATGACTTTAATCAAGCCCATGACAAAATTATAATGGGAAGCGAGCGAAAAGATTTATTAAATCCGTCAGAACGAAAAAGAACCGCCGTTCATGAAAGCGGACACGCCATCGCAGCATTATTTTTACCCAATAGCGATCCGCTCCGAAAAGTCTCAATCATTCCTCGCGGCCGAGCATTAGGCGCAACAGAACAACTCCCCGTTGAAGACCGACACAATTACACCCAATCATATTTACAAACACGATTATCCGTCATGCTAGGTGGGCGCGTAGCAGAAAAAATTGTGTTGGATGATATCAGTTCAGGCGCATCCAATGACTTAGAACAAGCAACCCACCTTGCCAAAATGATGGTGACTCAATGGGGTATGAGCGACGCCATTGGTCCGATTCATTTTAAAGTCGGCTCCGAACATCCTTTTCTGGGCTACGAAATACAACAAGAAAAAGATTTTAGTGAAAAAACAGCTACTATAATTGATCAAGAAATTTACAGAATAATAAAAGAAGCAGAACAAACAACGTTTGCCATCTTATTACAACATCGCGACGATCTAAATCAATTAGTTGAAGAGCTACTCAACAAAGAAACCTTAGACATTCACATGATTGAAGCAATGCTAAAATCCACAAATTAACAACAAAATATTTAGCTAACAAACACCCTTCCCTTATACCTGCCATTGATCGAGTAGCAATAATGGTAAGGGCGTCAGCATATGCTGTGCAACAAACAAGCTTGCTGTTTTCCTCGATAATAAATGCTAAAGGGTGTCGCCACTGCAGTGAGTCACTTTGATTGTACGGTTTACTGAACAACCTATTTTTTTGTGGGTGTTTTTTTACCGATATAGTAAAAAATGTTAGCTGCTTCGTATTTCCCCATTGTTGATTGTTGTAAACTCCGCGCCGACAAAGGCTGTGTTGGTAAGAGTAAATTTTACCAGACATGTGTATAACAAATTTGTTTACCACAATACTCGCAGGTCACTAACGCAATATGCGCCAAGTGGATCTCTCACCCAATTTTTCTCGTTTGGGGCTCTACCTGCCATAGCCGTGCCGCCAATGAATGACCATTGGTTAACTGATAATTTAAGAGATCAAAAGGTATAATATCTATGAAGTCTGAACAGACTCTCTCTAGCTCGACTGCAACTTCTGATTCATTTTTAGACCGCTATTTCACTATATCTGCTCGTGGAAGTACCTTAAAACGTGAAGTCATTGCTGGCTTAACGACGTTTTTGGCTATGGTTTATTCGGTGATTGTGGTGCCAAACATGCTAGGTATTGCGGGATTTGACCCTGCTGCAGTATTTATCGCTACTTGTTTAATTGCCGCATTCGGTTCGTTACTCATGGGACTATGGGCTAATTTACCGATGGCCATAGGCTGTGCAATATCACTCACCGCATTTACTGCATTTAGCATGGTGCTGGGACAGGGAATATCGATTCCTGTCACTCTTGGCGCTATTTTCCTTATGGGTATCGTATTTACGCTTGTGAGTGTCACCGGTATTCGTCAATGGGTGCTCACTAACTTGCCAACCGGTATTGCTCACGGAACGGGTATTGGTATTGGTTTGTTTTTACTGCTTATCGCAACTAACAGCGTTAAATTGATTGTTTCAAACGATGCCGGTTTACCGGTAAAGCTTGGTGATATTAATAGCTTACCGGTTATAGCAACAATAATTGGCCTTGCTATGACGATAGGGCTTGAGCGCCGAGGCACCCCAGGTGGCATATTATTGGTGATCGTCGGGCTATCGATTTTCGGGCTAGTATTTGATCCTAGCGTAACTTATCAAGGTCTATTTGCATTGCCTGACTTGATGTCTGAAACATCGCTAATTGGTCAGCTCGACATTATGGGCGCACTCAATCCAGTGGTTCTGCCTATTGTGTTGGCGTTAGTGATGACCGCTATTTTCGATGCCACTGGCACAATTAGAGCGGTTGCAGGGCAAGCGGAACTTCTCGATGATAAAGACAATATTGTTGGTGGTGGTAAAGCACTGACATCAGACTCAGTCAGCAGTATTTTTGCAGGCGTGGTCGGCGGCGCCCCGGCGGCTGTGTATATTGAATCGGCTGCAGGAACCGCTGCGGGTGGCAAAACTGGCCTGACCGCGACCATCGTTGGCATACTATTTTTGATGATGATGTTCTTAGCGCCGTTAAGCTTTTTGGTACCGGCTTATGCTACTGCGCCAGCACTTATGTATGTTGGATTACTGATGCTAAGCAACGTTACCAAACTTGATTTTGACGATAAAGTGGATGCTATGTCGGGCCTAACCTGCGCGGTATTCATCATTTTAAGCTGTAATATCGTTACCGGGATTATGCTTGGATTTGTTACCTTGGTTATTGGCCGCATATGCAGTGGCGAGTGGCGTAAACTACGACTTGGGGTTATGTTAATTACCCTCGGTTTAGTCGCTTTCTATATGGGTGGCTGGGCGATTTAATTCGATTATAAACTCAATGTTAAGACCAGCCATCGAGGCTGGCCTTTTTGTATTGACGTAAATATTGGCAACAACAATGCGATAATCTCCCGCCCCAAGATCTGAAAGATGACAATCAAAGTCACAACAGCTGACATCGCTAACTTGTCGATTATTCAATAAATCATTTCAACCTCATTACTAACCACCAGCAAGCCGTTATTACTCATTTTTTAGACAAGGTTAAACAGAGGTTGAAACGCTCTATTACTCTGAATTGATCTGCGTCAACGCAAAGCGCGCCAAAAGGTTTTTAATAAAGTAAAGGGCTAAATATTTGCACGCATTTTGTCAGGATTGATTACTCGGTTTTACCTTGGATATGAGTATGGTTGAGCCAATGCGTTGGTCTATTCTAGGCTTATCGATACCTTTAAAAATAGTGTCCGTATTTGATTTTTTACTGGCACAAAGCATCATTAAGCAGATGGAAAAACAGCTGCGCCAGTACTATAACTAATAAACAAATAACACTCGAATAGCACAATGTATTGGCTAGCGGTCATAAATGGAGACGGCACTTAATCAAAGTTTAGCGACGATGGTAAATCAGTAAGCCTCCTACAATTAACCTCGATGCACTTCAATCAGGTTATCGGAGATAATCGACAGAATATGATGGATAGAAAAAATGCCCCACCCCATTCAGGTACAGTAATAGCGATACGCGGAAGTGTCGTGGATGTCCTGTTTGCTATGCAACTCCCTCCTATTCGATCCTTGTTAACAACCGGCCATCAGCATCAAATTTTAATCGAAGTCTTTTCGCAACTAGATGAACATCGAGTGCGCTGCATTGCACTAACACCAACACAAGGACTGGCAAGAGGTATGTTGGTAGAACACAGCGGCGGGCCGTTATTAACCCCCGTAGGTAAAACTATTTTGTCACGCATGTTTGATGTTTTTGGTAACGCCATTGATCATAAAGCACCGCCCATAGGCACTCAGTGGCGTTCAGTACATAACGAACCGCCAACCATCGCTCAACTGGCAACTCAAACCCAAGTATTCGAAACAGGTATCAAAGTGATCGATGTATTAATGCCGCTTGAGCGTGGTGGCAAAGCGGGGCTATTTGGCGGTGCCGGTGTAGGCAAAACGGTATTACTGACCGAGATGATCCACAACATGGTTGGCCAACATGCTGGGGTGAGTATTTTTTGCGGTATTGGTGAGCGTTGTCGAGAAGGTGAAGAACTCTACCGTGAAATGAAAACAGCAGGCGTATTGGACAATATGGTAATGGTATTCGGGCAAATGAATGAACCTCCCGGAGCGCGCTTTCGTGTTGGCCATGCCGCGTTGACCATGGCCGAATATTTTCGCGACGATGAACATCGCGATGTGCTGTTACTGATTGATAATATTTTTCGTTTTATTCAGGCGGGCATGGAAGTGTCCGGTTTAATGGGACAAATGCCAGCCCGTTTAGGATATCAACCAACCCTAGGCACCGAGTTATCACAACTCGAAGACCGTATCGCCAATACTGATAATGGTGCGATTACGTCCATTCAAGCGGTATACGTGCCAGCAGATGATTTTACCGACCCTGCTGCGGTACATACCTTTTCGCATCTCTCGGCATCCATTGTGCTATCGCGAAAACGGGCCAGCGAAGGCCTTTATCCCGCAATTGATCCGTTGCAATCCAGTTCCAAAATGGCCACACCAAGTATTATCGGTCGCAGGCACTATGACTTGGCACAGAAAATACGCAACACATTGGCACAATACGCAGAACTTAAAGACATTATTGCCATGTTAGGCATGGAACAGTTATCGCCAGCAGACCATAAAGTAGTGGCGCGCGCTCGTCGGCTCGAACGGTTTTTTACCCAGCCTTTTTTTACTACCGAACAGTTTACTAGTATGCCCGGAAAGCTGGTGAGTCTTGATGATGCCCTGGATGGGTGCGAACGAATTCTGCACGATGAATTTAAAGGCTATCCAGAGAGTGCTCTGTATATGATTGGTTCAATTGATGAAGCCATTCCCCCTAAGTCTGGGAGAATAAACAGCCAATAGCCATGGGTAAATAAACAGACCAACAAGGATTGTAAAATGCTATCAGCACACATGAACCTTAAAATTTTGCTGCCCTATAAGGTTTTTGCCCAGCTGCAACATGTGGTGCGCATTGTTGCTGTTACGCCTCAAGGTTCGTTTGGTATCTTGCCACATCGACTTGACTGTGTGGCGTCATTAACTGCTGGGTTACTGGTTTATGAGTGTGAGGGCGCAGATGAAGTCTACGTTGCTATTGATGAAGGTGTACTAGTTAAAACAGGCTTTGATGTAGTGATTTCGGTGCGTAATGCGATTGGTGGTTTGGTGTTGAGCGACTTGCACCAAGCTGTTAAACAAGAATTTATGCACCTCGATGAACAAGAACAACAACTGCGTTCGGTGCTGGTCAAAATGGAAAGTAATTTCATGCGCCGCCTGACTGACTTTCACCATGACAGGCCCTAACTATGAATAATAAATCAGAGGAAGATATCACCCCAGAAAAATCAAATTCTGAATCATTAAATTCTGAATCATTAACGCCTGAAAAAAATACGTCCAACAACCAAAAGTTTAGCCAGCAAGTTGATGACATGGCGACACGAAAACTAAAGGCGCAACGACATATTAACAAAACAGTATGGACCGGTTTTGGGATGATGGGGCTTATTGGTTGGTCGGTGGTGATCCCAACGGTGCTTGGTGCCGCACTCGGCATTTGGTTGGATGAACACTATCCAGGTGAACACTCAAAAACCTTAATGTTACTGATTATTGGTTTATGCCTTGGGTGTTTTAATGCATGGCATTGGGTTGATAAAGAAGACAAGGAAATTCATCGAGATGATGAACTTGATTGACTTTGCAGGCAACTTATTGCTGAAAAGTCAGTTGATACTACATTTGTTGATAGAAAAGTAGATGATAAAAAACGCATGATGGTGAATCAATTTAGGGCAACTTATTGCTGAAAAGTCAGTTGATGGCAATTTAGTTGATGGAAAAGTACTTGATAGCAAAGCGCTTGATAAAAAAGTACTTAATAGAAATTTACTTGATGGAAAAGTGGTTATGGAAAACTTACTTGTAGACAATATATTTGTAGAGCTCGCATTGGTATTACTGGCTGGTGTATTGCTAGGGGTGTTTTTTTTCGCCGGACTTTGGTGGACGGTTAGCCAGCTAAAATCGACTCGCCATGTTGCGTTGTTATTTATCTTCAGTCTGCTATTTCGCTCCACCATAGTGATCGTTGGATTCTATTTTATTGCTGGCGAAAACTGGCATCGTCTATTGGCAGGATTACTCGGATTTATGTTAGTTCGCCTCTTGGCAACGCGATATACCCTGCAGCAAGAGCAGACTCCGTCATTGGGAAAAACACTCATAGTCGACAAAATAGTCGATAAACAAGAAGACAGCTTATGAACCTTAGCCCTGACCAAATAATTTTCTGGCAAATGAGCTTTGTTAAGCTCAACGCCACGATTGTATTTACCTGGGTAGTGATGCTGCTACTGGTGGTGGGTTCAATCCTGATTACCAGAAAATTATCTAAGGATATGCAGCGTTCTCGCTGGCAAAATTTGCTGGAAGTTGTCGTCATTACCATCAGCCAACAGATTGAAGAGGTTGGTCTGAATAATCCTCATAAATATCTTGGATTTCTCGGCTCGTTATTTTTGTTTATTGCCATCTCCGCCATCTGTACGGTGATCCCCGGCTTCGAACCGCCTACGGGTTCACTTTCCAGTACTGTGGCTTTGGCGTTATGTGTATTTGTAGCAGTACCGATGTTTGGTATTGAGAAGCAAGGCTGGCGCGGCTACCTAGCCACCTACACCAAGCCAACTGCCATTATGTTGCCATTTAACCTTATCAGTGAAGTGTCGCGGACGCTGGCCTTAGCGGTGCGGTTGTTTGGCAACATGATGAGTGGCGTGATGATTATCGGTATTCTACTGAGTATTGCCCCCTTTTTGTTTCCAATCGTAATGACACTGCTGGGTTTACTCACCGGCATAGTACAGGCCTATATATTTTTTATTTTGGCAACCGTTTACATCGCTGCGGCTACGCGCATTCAACGACCTGAGCACGAACTAGCACAAGATAGTTCTGCCACTACGCAGCAACATGATACAATGCCAGCTCCTGAGCTATGGGCTAATAGCTACGAACGAAGAGCTATTAGCTATGGGCTACGTACTTTGTGCTAGTAATTATGCACTACGAACTATGAATTCTGAATTATGGATTATGATATTGTACCTTATGATCTAACACCTTAATGAGATGTAGGAGTGATTATGGACAGCATAACAATTATTGCAATGGTATCGATTATCACCGCGGGGTTTACCATCACCATCGGCGTGATTGGACCTTCGCTAGGAGAAGGAAAAGCGGTAGCAACGGCTTTATCCTCTTTGGCACAGCAGCCAGATGCATCCGCCACGATTACCCGTACACTATTTGTCGGTTTAGCGATGATCGAATCAACCGCGATTTATTGCTTTGTGGTAACGATGATACTGCTGTTTGCCAACCCTTTTTGGAATTACTTCATCGACCAAGCTGCGGGTATATAGGCTATGTTAATCGATTGGTTTACCGTATTTGCGCAAGTGATAAATTTTTTGGTACTCGTGTGGTTGCTGAAGCGATTTTTATATCGGCCCATTCTTAATGCCATAGATGCCCGTGAACAACGGATTGCAGCACAAATCGCCGACACCGATGCGAAAGGGATCGAAGCCGATCTTCGGTGCGAAGAATTTCAGCAGAAAAATACCGATTTTGAACAACAAAAAACCACCCGCATGAATCAGCTAAGAGATGAAACCAAAGCCGAGCGTGCACGTTTGCTTGAAGCGGTAAGGGTAGAGTCGGAAGAGTTGCGGAGAAAATTACAAATAGCCCTTAAAAACGAGCAACTCGATTTGCAAGGTGCTATCAGCCGGGGGGCTCGGGATGAAATATTCTCGATAGCGCGCAAAGTACTTGGCGATCTTGCTGGCACCACTCTAGAAGCCGCCATGACAGAGGTTTTTATTAATCGTTTGCATAGCTTAAATGATGAGGAAGTGGCCACGCTACAATCAGCAATATCCCCGCCAATGAATGTCTCTACACAAGCTATTCTTGTGCGAACCGCCTTTGCACTTCCAAAGCAGCAATGCTCACTCGTTGAAGTAGCCATTAAAAAAATATTAGATCATGATCTACCAATCCGCTTCGAGACTGAGCCTGATGTAATCAGTGGAATTGAGCTCAGCATCAACGGTCAAAAAATCTCGTGGAGTATTAACGAATACCTTAGCTCACTGGCAAAGCGGGTTGACGAGTTACTGCAACCCCCAATAAACATTGAACAAGCGGCCCCTACTCAGCCAACAACAAAGAAAGACAGTCATGAAATCGACACCTAAATTGCTGCAAGCAACATTTGAGCAGACATTGTCGATTCTGCAGCAAGCCCGACTGTCTTTTTCACCACAACTGCAACCACGAGAAATAGGCATCATCACCAGCATTGCCACCGGCATAGCAAAAGTGTCTGGTTTACCAGGAGTCGGTTTTGAAGAAGTGTTGAAATTCCCAGGAGATATTTTTGGCATTGCCTTTAATGTTGATGAAGATGAAATTGGTGCAGTACTGCTAGGGGATTATTGGCATTTGCAGGCCGGTGATGAAGTTGAACGTTGCGGCCATTTAGTCGATGTACCTGTAGGAGAAGGCCTTATCGGCCGTATTATCAATCCTATCGGTGAGCCCTTAGACAGTAAAGGTAAACTGATTACCAGTACACGCCTTCCTGTTGAGCGTCCATCGCCTGCCATTATGGATCGGGCACCTGTTAGTGTGCCTTTACAAACTGGTATCAAAGTTATCGATGCGCTTATTCCCGTAGGTCTTGGGCAACGCGAATTGATTCTCGGTGATAGGCAAACCGGTAAAACAGCCATTGCCCTTGATACCATACTCAATCAGCGTGACAAAAACGTACTCTGCGTGTATTGCGCCATTGGACAGCGCGCCTCAGGGGTGGCCAAAGTAATTACGACACTGCGAGAACAAGGAGCCCTTGAATACACAGTTGTCGTGGTGACCGAAGGTAATGATCCTCCAGGCCTCGCGTATATTGCCCCTTATGCGGCGACGAGTATTGCCGAGTATTTTATGCAGCAAGGCCGCGATGTATTAATTGTTTACGACGACCTGACTCACCATGCACGAGCTTATCGAGAGCTGTCGCTGTTATTACGTCGGCCGCCCGGTCGTGAAGCTTTTCCCGGCGATATCTTTTACATCCATTCGAGACTATTAGAGCGGGCGACTCACTTGAGTCAACATCTAGGAGGGGGCTCATTAACTGCGCTACCCATTATTGAAACCGAAGCGCAGGATATCTCCGCCTATATTCCCACTAATCTTATTTCAATTACCGATGGGCAGATATATCTTTCACCCTCGCTATTTGAACTGGGCGTACTGCCCGCCGTAGACGTCGGAAAATCGGTTTCTCGTGTCGGCGGTAAGGCGCAACGAGCGGCTTACCGAGCCGTCGCATCAAACCTCAAATTGGCTTATGGTCAGTTTGAGGAACTGGAAACATTTGCGAGCTTTGGCGCACGATTAGATGACAGCACACTAAAAATTATCGATCACGGTCGACGCATTCGCGCTTGCCTGAAACAAGCAGAGTCAACTCCTATTTCGATGATTGAACAAATTGCAGTATTACTGGCATTAACCGCTAATCTATTTGATGAAATCCCTTTAGAGGCCATGAACGAAGCTGAATTGGCCGTTCGCGCTGCCGTTGCAGATATTCCTGACGAGATATCTGCACGATTAGAAAGCGCCAAAAAATTAACTGATGAAGATCGCGACGCGATTTTGCAGGCTGTCCGCAATGTACTAGCACCATTTACGCCTACCCAAAAGCTAAGGAAATAACATGAGTGAAGGGGTTGCCAGTCTACGTCACCAAATCAACAGTGCGGAAGAACTTGAATCCGTAGTACGCAGCATGAAAGCCATGGCGTCGTCGAATATTAGCCAATACGAAAACGCAGTTCGCTCGTTAGATGATTATTATCGTACCGTGCAACTTGGGTTAACGACCTGTTTCAAACAACATAAAACCTCTAGCATTATAGGAAGAAAACCACAGCCTGATAAAGCAGCTATTGCAGTAATCGTATTTGGTTCGAATCAAGGGCTTGTCGGTCAATTCAACGAAGTAATGGTAACGTTTGTTAGCGATTCATTAATGAAGTTACCGGGCAATAAAACCCTATGGGCTGTGGGTGAGCGCCTTCAGTCGCGACTAGCAGAGACCAAGTTGACGCTGGAGGCGGGGTTTGAACTGCCAAACTCCATTGGTACTATTTCTACACTGGTCGGTAAGATTTTAATTGAAATAGAATCACAACGAGAGCAGGGGTTTATCGACCGGGTTTATCTATTTCACCATCGTCCACATTCCGGTTCAATATATACGCCAGTGAGCCAACAACTTTTACCACTGGATCAGCACTGGCGCCATCACCTAGCTCACATTCACTGGCCGACCAATAACTTACCCGAAGTTATGCCTGATCGGGAGCAAACATTACGTGCAATGGTGCGCGAATATCTGTTTGTCAGTCTATTCAGAGCTTGCGCTGAATCACTTGCCAGTGAAAATGCCAGTCGACTGTCTGCTATGCAGCGCGCAGAAAAAAACATCAATGAATTAC
The DNA here is from genome assembly GCF_014164505.1 of Shewanella sp. SG41-4. Classification (GTDB taxonomy): domain Bacteria; phylum Pseudomonadota; class Gammaproteobacteria; order Enterobacterales; family Shewanellaceae; genus Shewanella. The sequence continues at coordinate 53,090 of NZ_JACJFI010000002.1, forward strand.
AAGCCAGCCTCAAGCAAAGGTTTCATTGCCTGCGTCAAAGTAGTATCGACGCCGAATTGTTCGATGTAATTTGTGGATTTGGATCGATGAAATAGAGATAGGGTTGAATAATAAGGAGACGTGAACTTTTCTGTTTTTGTTAGATATTAGCAGTAGTTTTGCTTTAGGATTTACAACATTAGGTTTTGCTCTTAACTCAGCAACAACGTGCAGAGTTAACTCTATTAAGTAAACATACTTTTAAATTCAACGGTTAACTAATCAGAGTTCAGGTTAGTTAACCGCACTTTCAGTTTTTTTAATAATTATGTTAGATTAAAAGTTAAAGCATTTTTTGTGGGTACTATCCTGAAAACTCTTAAATTTTACAATTGGTTAGACAGTCTTCCTAAAGGTGTACAAAATGAAATATTTAACTTGATGACCGAACGAACATTGTCTGACGGTGAAGCGTTATTTCATATCGGAGAAGAGTCTAACGAACTCTATCAGATAATAACGGGTAAAATTAAATGCAATATGTACAGCCATGACGGAAAAGAAGTGGTTATCAGTACATTGCTTTCGGGAGAGACGTTTGGCGAGCAAGGGTTACTGGATGGTTTAACCAGAGCGACCAATACTTACTCTGTGGGAGTTTCTCTTGTTAAGGTGTTAAATAAAAAGTACTTTTCTCAGTTATGTATCAAACATCCTGAGATTAACGCTCAACTTATTGTCATGTTTAGTCATCGAATGAGAATGGCATTTGAAATTAATACCGATAACCTTACTTTGCCTCTACGGCAAAGACTTTTTCGATGTCTACATCGAATAGTGGTCAGTTTAAGCGCTACGCCAACCGTTGATAACGCTCTGTCTGTTGACATCTCTCACGATGAACTGGCAAGAATGGTCGGCGCCTCTAGGCAAAATGTCAGTAAAGAGCTAAAGCAAATGGAGCGTGACGGGCTACTCACCATTCAATACGGGAAGATGGTAATTAATAACCTTCAAGCCCTCGAAAAAGAATATTATGCTAGCAATTAATTGCGGTACTGTTTTGCCTGTAAACCATTAACAATGCTAGTCACCTGCTCAGCTTCTTCGCTTGTTAAACTCGGCAAGGGAGTTCTAACCTTTGTATTAATGGGTATCCCCATTACGTTTAAAGCGTGTTTAATTTTAGCGTGTGAACTCGACACATTTTTTACCAGTGGCACCGGGAAAGAAGTGAGCAATTTCAACACCCAATATTGGGTGTTGCCAGCTAGCTGCAACGAATTAATAATCGGCAAAACATCTATAAGTTTATCTCTGCATTTTTTAATACCAGCAACATTATATTCAATAGCATTGTAGTAATCTTGTGCTTGCTGAGGAGATACCGAAGCAATAGGACAAATAGCACCAGCCGCGCCCATCTTTATAACGGGCTCCAACGCTAAGCTTAATCCGCTAAAATACAGTGTTTCAGGTAAGCAGGACAATACACCTCTAGCCGTTGGTATATGCAATGAGCTATCTTTTATCCCAATAATGTTATCGATGTCGAGAATGGCAACAAGTTGTTTAACACTAAAAAATCGACCCGTTATTTGAGGAAAATAATAAAACAGTATCGGCTTTGAAGCGTGTTGTGCAATTTGTTTAAGCGCGTGTAAATATTCAGCGAAAGAGCTGTGATAGTAATCCGATAGCAACAGTAAAACATAATCAACATAAGGCGTGTATGAGGTTATTTTATCTATTGCTTGCTTACTACTGTGCGCGTGAATGCCCGCGATAATCACTTTATTGTGATTTAGGTAATGATACGCTGACTCAATAACAGCATATTGCTCACTATCAGATAAATAGGGTAACTCGCCGCCACTCCCCAGTAAGGTAACACCAGGAATATCTGATTGATTGTAATACTCCAAGCAGGCTTTTAGGCCTTGCAAATCAAGGTTTTCATTTTCGTCTAACGGCGTATGAACAACGGGGTAAATCCCTTTTTTCATCATTATCAGTTTTCTCCACAATGGATGGCGCTGTGGCCAACCGTAGGGACAACAGAATCTAAATGTGAGTTAAATTGCTCAATTAAATCGATATTAATATCTTTAATGTTATTCACCCCCATTAATCCCATGGTTGAAGTAATTTCTTGTTGAAATAGCGACAATAATGAGTTGATCCCCGCGTCACCTTGAGCAGCCATTGCATAAACCCAAGGCCGACCAATTAACACACTATTTGCACCTAACGCGATGGCCTTGATGACATCAACACCATTACGAATACCACCATCAAGAAGAATTGATGTTTGACCGGCCACGGCGTTTGCAATGCTGGGTAATTTATTAATGGTCGACGAAACCCCGTCTAATTGACGGCCGCCATGATTAGAAATAACAATTCCATCGGCACCCGAATCTATCGCGGCTTTGGCATCGTTAACATCCATAATGCCCTTAATAATAATATTACCGTGCCAGTTTTGTCGAAGCCAAGCAATATCCTTCCATGTTGCACTTGGGTCGAACTGACTTTCAACAAATGCTTTATATCGATTAAGATCATTGGCACTTTTTACCTGATGCGTTAGATTTCCTAAGCTGTGCGGCTTACCCATCACACCAATATCAAACAACCAGCCAGGCCGTGTAAGCAACTGGGTTAAATAAGATATCTTTCCTTTTACAGTGTTACCTAGCATACCGTTACGATAATCCCGTAAACGCATACCCGGCAATGCAAGGTCAACCGTAAACACTAGCGTATTGCAACCTGATAGCGCTGCACGATTAAGGATGTCTAACACTAACCCTCTATCACGCAACATGTATAACTGAAACCAAAATGGCTGTTTGGTGGCTGCGTGTATTTCTTCAGCGGAACAGATTGCAACAGTAGAAAGCGTAAACGGAATAGCGTTATTTTCAGCGGCTTTTGCTGCCATGACTTCGCCTCGCCTAGCAAAAAGACCTGCCATACCCACAGGGGCGAGTGCCAAAGGCATTGAAAGGTATTCTCCAAACAGTGTTGTAGATGTGTCTATCTTTGATACGTCTCGCATCACTCTTTGTTTTAGGGTGTATTTATCAAAGTCAGCGACATTGGAACGCAGGGTTTGTTCTGCATTTGCACCGCCTTCAATATAATCGAATAAGAAGTTAGGTAAGCGCTTTTGAGCTAATTTTTTGTAATCGTTTGTTGAAACGGGAACGACGTCATACATGCTCATTGTTTTCTCCAAGATAAATAACCTGAACTAGGAATAACAAACGATCAAACTGGCATTGCAAACGTTACGATCTGCTTGTAATGCGATATGTCTGTTCCGTTATTTTTTATCTTTAAGAAACTCAATCATTATTCTGTTCACTTCGTCAGGCTTTTCTTGCTGAACCCAATGGCCTGCTCCATCAACAAAATGAATCTCCAATTGGGTAATATTCGCTTTCATTGCTTCAAAATTGCCATAGCTTTGATAAGGTCCCCAATCTTTAGCTCCAGCAATAAATGCCACAGGAACATCAATACCTTTACCACTAAAGGTTTTTATTGCATGGAAAAATTTTGGGTTGGTCGCACACCGATACGAGTTCATCGTTCCTTGAAATTGTGTACGCGTAAATTCTGTCGAGAACACAGCAAGTTCGTTGTCTGGTAGCCATTCGCAAGCATCTATTTGCGCTTGCGTTGGCATAAATTCCATTACCTGCTGTGGCATCGTTTTGTCTAAATCCATCACATAATATTTTGGGATTTTTGAAAATTCTTCTAAGGTTTTCGCTTGCAATGGATGTGGATTATTTTCTGTCCAGTCACCACTTTTGGCGTGATTGTATGCACGCATAAAGTCGTGAACACCTTGTGGTGCATTCATGATTTCTTCGTTGGCGTAGTCAGTAGCAAAATACATTTGATAATGTTTACGTGGCGGGTTAAGTGAGCCTAGTTGCGCCTCCATACTTTGCGTTAACGTTGGGTCATAACTTGTCGCATCTTTAGGTAAGTTAGCCGTGTTAAAAGGAAACTGTGGTGTTCCGGGCCAAGGTGTACTCATAATAATCAAAGATTTAAACATGTCAGGACGAATAAAACTGCATAAGGCAGCGGCTGGTGAGCCAAAATCGTGTCCTGCAACGGCTGCTACCGATTTATAGCCTAGCGCATACACCAAACCAATCATGTCTTGTACATTGTTATATAAACTGAATGGCTCAAGATTGCAGTCAAAGCCAGCTTCCCAACCTGTTGTTCTGCCACTGCCACGCATGTCAGGCGCAATAACATGAAAGCCTTGTTCCGCTAAAGGTACAAGTTGTTTTCTCCAACTATATGCCAACTCAGGATGTCCATGTAGTAGTATTACTAGCGGTCTATTTTCGTCCTCAAATCCAGCTTCCAGAATGTGAACATTTAAACCGTTATTGTTATCAACAAAACGCGATCTGATCGCTGGGTCAAGTGTGTTGGTGCCGTATGCATTTTTATTGTTATTTTCAGCGTTGCTCATTATTCACCTCATATTTACTTTTTATTATTGAGAATGTTCAGGAGTTACTATTATGACTACCCCTAGTTGCAAACTAATATATGAACAATTGCGACTTGAAGTTTGTCATGTAACCGACAATTGCACACAATAACCGCCGATGATGGTCGCTAATTTGCTGATCATATGGCTATGGCTAACGCGCAGGACAGTGCACTTACCTTGTTCACCCTTACAGATTTGGAGGGCAAGGCGGTAATAAGAAGATAATGACAGGTGGTGGTATGGTTAAACTATGGCTTGCGGCCATATCTTAAATACACTTTGGCCCAAAAACGAGTTAACAGTCCAAAACTTTACAGGCTGTAAATGCCATTGCTATCACGCCATATCATCTAAACAATTCTCCGCTAAAAAATCTTATCGTTAGACACAGATAAAGTTCAGGATTTAAACAAAAGTTTGTTATACTCCGCGGCCGCTTATCGATGGCACTCAATTGGGTGTATCATTCAAGCTTAACGTTTTTCAACTATCTTAAGACGTTAATCAACCCAGTTAAGCATGAGATCTGCCATTAGTAATGGCTATCGGCCCAAATATTCTAGATTGACCTTGTGGAGCTAACTTAGCTTGCTACAACTAAATCGCTTTGTTTTGATGTACATACAGGAACCGCACCATGAAATTCGAATCTTTTAGCTTCGCCCCAGAAATATTACGCGCGATCGCTGAGTGCGGTTATCAATCTATGACGCCAATTCAACAACAAGCGATCCCAGCGATCCGTCGTGGTGAAGATGTCCTAGCAAGCGCTCAAACCGGTACCGGCAAAACAGCCGCATTTGCACTGCCTATATTACAAAGAATGTGTGATAACCCAAAAGAGACGATGCCGTCTAACACTCGCACCTTAATTCTGACTCCAACTCGTGAGCTTGCAGCACAGGTTGCAGACAATATTAGCGCTTACAGTAAGTACCTTAATTTAACGGTATTAACCATTTATGGTGGCGTTAAAATAGAAACCCAATCACAAAAACTTAAACGCGGTGCTGATGTTATTGTTGCAACACCAGGTCGTTTACTTGAACACATTGTGGCGTGTAACTTAAGTTTGTCGAATGTTGAGTTTTTAGTACTCGATGAAGCCGACCGTATGCTGGATATGGGCTTTAGTGCTGACATTAAAAAGATTCTCCAAGCAGTAAACAAAAAGCGTCAAAACATGTTGTTCTCTGCGACCTTCTCTTCTGAGGTTAAAAAGCTGGCGAATGACATGCTTGAAAAGCCTAAAGTGATTACTGCTGATAAACAAAACACCACTGCCGACACCGTTAGTCAGGTGGTATACCCAGTAGAGCAGCGCCGTAAGCGTGAATTAATATCTGAACTTATTGGTACCAAAAACTGGCAACAAGTGTTGGTGTTCACCGCGACTCGTGACGCTGCAGACAAATTGGTTAAAGAGCTTAACTTAGATGGTATTCCATCGGGCGTGGTTCATGGCGAGAAAGCCCAAGGCAGCCGACGTCGTGCTTTACGTGAATTTGTTGAAGGTAAAATTCGCGTGTTAGTGGCTACCGAAGTCGCCGCTCGTGGTCTTGATATTAAAAATCTTGAATACGTTGTTAACTATGATTTACCGTTTTTAGCCGAAGATTACGTGCACCGTATTGGCCGTACTGGTCGTGCAGGTAAAACCGGTGTGGCAATTTCGTTTGTGAGCCGCGAAGAAGAACGCACCCTAGCAGATATTGAAAAGCTAATCGGTCAGCCAATTCGCCGAGTGACAGTACCAGGTTATGAAGTCGGTAGCCGTGAAGTACTGCTTAAGCAAATTGAAAAGCGTCGTAGTTTTGCTAAAAAACAACAACGTGGTGATAACGCTGGCGCCCAGATGATTGCTGAGAAAAACATGGACGGACGTCGTGTTAAAGTAGGTAAAGTTAGCAGCACTGTTAAATACAAAAAGATTAAATAACCCCGTTAGAAACAATAAACGGTAATTGAAAAAGGCGCTTAGGCGCCTTTTTTGCGTTTAAATGAAACTAATTCTACCAACAGCGGGTCTATTTTACCGATTGCATGCTTTACTGTGAAAAGTGCATATCAGGATATAACAACACAAGGACATACCATGTTAAAAACTCTACTTATTGCCAGCGCACTTACGTTAACCAGCTTAGCCAGTGTGGCTAAACCTATTGCCAGTGACGAGAACAATGTCATGCCACTGCTCAATGGCCACCAAATCCCAGCCATTACGTTGCAAGATGTGGATGGTAAAGCGGTTGAACTCAGTAAGCTTGTGGCCCAAAAGCCGACTATATTCTTCTTTTACCGTGGCGGTTGGTGTCCATTTTGTAATTCGCAAATGGGTCAGTTAAAAGCAATTGAACCGAAACTGATTGAGATGGGGTTTCAATTAGTAGGAATATCACCTGATACTCCAGAAAAAATGCGTGCGTCGATGAATAAGCAAGAACTCGATTATTTATTACTGTCAGACACCTCAATGGCAGCATCGCAAGCATTTGGTTTAGCCTATTACACCAGTGCAGATATCACTAAAAAATATACCGCCAGTTTAGCGGTAACCAATGAACTGTTTACCACCCCAGCGGGTGAAAAACGTTTAGTGTTACCCGTGCCAGCAGTCTATTTGGCAGATAAAAGCGGCCTAATTCACTTTCAATATGTGAATCCAAACTACAAGGTTCGCCCTGCCCCAGAGTTAATTTTAACCGCGGCTGAGTTACTCGTTAAACCTTAGTTAACGCCAAATTCAAATAGAATCTAGCCAACATTAATCCAATAATGTTGGCTTTTTTAACTTACTCTTTTGAGTCAGCACCCTCTAATTCAACACTATAGTGTTATGACACTTACCCACTCACACTTGGTTTTTCAACAACTACACTTCTACACACCGATACATCTAGACTTATCGTAATTAAATACAATCTTTCATCACAAAAAATCTCGAAATACAGGCGTTTTTAGCCAATTAGTGCATTTTATATTGGATTTTTAATACCTCACCTCGTTACACTGTTCGGTATATAAGAATATCCCTACACAGAGGCTGTAAATTACCATGTCTATTCCTACTATATTTGGCACAGCAAACACTTCTGGCACCATTAAGGCGATGCTATTGGGTTGCGGTGAACTCGGCAAAGAAGTGGCCATTGAGCTACAACGTTACGGAATTGAAGTCATCGGGGTTGATCGTTACCCCAATGCCCCTGCAATGCAAATTGCTCATCGTTTTCATGTGATTAACATGCTGGATGCAAAGGCATTAAAAGCGGTTATCGAGCTTGAACAGCCAGATTTAGTGATCCCAGAGATTGAAGCTATTGCCACCCAAACGTTAGTGGAACTAGAACAGCAAGGTTTACATGTGGTGCCAACAGCTAACGCAGCCAAACTCACTATGGACCGTGAGGGCATACGCCGACTTGCGGCAGAGACCTTAGCGATACCAACATCAAAGTACTTTTTCTGTGACACCCTAGCGGAATTTGAACAGGCGGTTACCGACATTGGTATTCCATGTGTGGTTAAGCCTGTGATGAGTTCGTCTGGTAAAGGCCAGAGTGTTATTAAGTCAGCACAAACCATTCAGCAAGCATGGGCTTTCGCCCAAGAAGGTGGCCGAGCTGGCCAAGGCCGAGTGATTGTTGAAGCCTTTATTCCGTTTGATTACGAAATTACCTTACTGACGATTAGCGCCATAAATGGCATTCACTTTTGCGACCCAATTGGCCATAGACAAGAAGATGGCGATTATCGTGAATCATGGCAACCGCAGGCGATGTCGGCGGAGATATTACACAAGGCACAAGCCATAAGCCAACGAGTTGTTGAGGCATTAGGTGGGTATGGACTCTTTGGTGTTGAGCTATTTATTCGTGGTGATGAAGTGTATTTTTCTGAAGTGTCGCCAAGGCCACACGATACAGGTTTAGTGACTTTAATCAGCCAGGATTTATCTGAATTTGCCTTGCATGTTCGTGCAATTTTAGGCTTACCGATAAGCAATATTGTGCAGCATGGTCCCAGTGCTTCTGCCGTGATCCTTGCTGAAGGCACATCCACCAATATCCGTTACCAAGGTATGGCGGCAGCCTTAGCGCCCACCGATACCCAATTACGCTTATTTGGTAAACCAGACATTGATGGCCGCCGGCGCTTAGGTGTAGCGCTAGCCCGCGATAACTCGGTAGAACAAGCGGTCGAAAAAGCGAAAACCGTTGCCAGTCATATCAAGGTACTATTTTAACGTCACTGGATATTATTTTAACGTCTAACTTAATGATGAACTAAGCCGTGGAATATCTGCGGCTTAGTTTTTTGCTTTAGGCATTGGTTTAGGTAGAGGTTTATCCGCTAAATGAAAGTGCACTAACATCAATAATCGAAACAGCGCCTTAAGCTTACGATCTTACTCAACTTTACCCGCGTTAATCAATTTGCACAGCACAGCTATTTTCATGTATAGATTGCTAACTAACACATCGCTTTGATGGCCTAAGTATTTATCAAACTCTTTATAGCCATCAATAGTGCGCGGCGCTAACTTAGCCTGACGAATATTTAATCCCGACAACATCGCTTTATCAAACGCTTGAGTTTCTAGCCCCTTGATAATGTCGGCAGCACTGAATTTTGCACCAAGCCATCCACAATAAAATAAATATTCGATTCAATTTCAAATTGCAGTGCATGAGTGTCATAACGCACGTTATCAGATCTTGTACGTTCTTTATCGACAAAATCAAACAAGATTTTCCAGAATGACATTTGCAGATCCAGTTCAGGGCTCAATGCTGAACACTAAATTTTTACACTCAACACATTCAAAGTGAGTGATGAGTGTTCGTTTTTAGCCGTTAATTCGATTCAACATTTTACCTTGTTGAAACTGGCGTACATTTTCAACCGCAATATTGAGAAGTTTTTGCCTAGCTTGTAATGTCGCCCATGCAATATGCGGCGTAATAGTAATGTTGGCAGCACTAAGTAGTGGGTTATTGCTACTGGGTGGCTCTGTCGATAACACATCAACCGCCGCAAAGCCGTTACCATTATTTAACCACTGCGCTAAATCGGTTTCATTAATCAAGTCGCCACGGGCGGTATTCACTAATAAACAACTGGGCTTAAGTAAGCGTAAACTGTCGTTATTGATCATGTATTTGGTTGCGGCACTTAACGGACAATGCAGCGAAATAATATCGGCTTGTTGAAGCAAAGCGTCGCGTTCACACCACTGAATAGCATCAGGTAAATTGATTTTAGGTTTAGCACTGGTAATCAACACTTTCATACCAAACGCGGTCCCTAAATGAGCAACCTGTTGGCCAATATCACCATAACCTACCACACCTAGAGTGAGGCCTTTTAATGAGGTTAATGGCGATAAGGTAAAACAAAAATCTCGTTGCGTGACCCACTGACCTTGTTTTACGGCTTGGTCATGTAAGGCAACTTGCTGTTTATGATGTAAAATATGGGCAAACACCATTTGTGCTACAGCATCAGGGCCATAAGCTGGAATGTTGGTTACAACAATTCCTTGCGCTGTTGCGGCATCAACATCGACCACATTAGTTCCGGTGGCAAGAACACCAATATAGCTTAATGCGGGCAGTTGCTTTAAGGTCGCGGCACTCAATAGCGTTTTATTGGTCAGTACGATTTGCGCGCCTTGGCATCGACTGACGATTTGGTCAAGTGTGGTATGGTCGTAAATATCGCACTGGCCTAACGCCTCAAGCGCTTGCCAACTCAAATCACCAGGATTAAGTGTAAAACCATCTAATACCACTATTTTCATCTATTGCCCCATTCCATTGTTTACAACAACTACGTTATCGGCTTGCGCTAACGCATTCCCCTAGAGGTTTTAATTCGCTCGTAAGCGGCTTGAATATCTTGTGCTTTGGTGTTGGCCAATTCCATCATCTCTTCAGGTAAGCCTTTAGCCACAAGCTTGTCTGGATGATGTTCATTCATCAACTTACGGTAAGTTCGTTTTACGTCTTGATCGCTAGCGGATTCTTGCACACCTAGTAGCACATAGGCATCTGAAAGCGGCATTTTATTGCCTTGGGGCGACTGATGATGACTAAACTCAGCCTGCCAACGCGCCAATAAAGCATCTAGTTGTGCTGCAAGACCAAGCTTAGTAGCAATAACAGACAATATTTGTTTTTCATTGTCGTGTAACTCACCATCGGCCAAGGCAGTTTGAATTTGGATTTCTAAGAACATTTGCGCTAACTCGACCCGCCCTTGAGTGGCTTGTCGAAACAGTTCTAACTGCTTTATCAAATCAAAATCAGCTTGGCGACCTTGACGAAAAGCCGTTTGCGCATCGACACGTGACTGCCCAGACAACTTCATTTGATCCATTAACATGGTGGCAATACGAATATCGGTTTCAGTCACTCGTCCAGACGCTTTAGCAACATGGCCCATTACGGCAAATGTCGAGTTAAAAAACATCGCCTGACGTTCACTGCCTTTGCGCATTATCGTGCTTAGCCCTTGGCGCTTGTCAAAAGCATGGCCTAACCATAATCCTAAAATGGCACCAAAAAAGCGCCCGAACATATACCCAATGATAAACCCAAAAACTTTACCCCAAATTCGCATGTTGTTTTCCACTACGGTTAATAATTAATAAACAGCTAGCCATCATAAAAGGCCTAGCTTAAAGCGGTAACTGAGTCTCTATATCAACTAATCGGCGCTGTAATTTATCGAGGCGCTCAAGTGTGCCGACATCGCACCAATAAGCACCAAAATGCTCACCTTGTATTAGTTGCTGGCCAATGGCTTGTTTAAGCAAAGGCCCCAAAGCCTGTTTACCTTCAGGCAACGGGCTAAATAATTGAGGATGATAAATCCCCAGTCCAGCAAACGTTAACCTTTGTTCATCGCTCAAGGTTAATTGACCTTGGGTATCAATAGCAAAATCGCCCTGTGGATGATGTTCTGGATTATCCACTAACCACAAAAAAGCTTGTGCTTCACCTTGGCAAACGCGTTGATAAGCCAAGCTGATGTCGGGCAAGTGATCGATAAAAATATCACCATTGATCACCAAAAAAGGTTCGAGCCCCAACCAAGGTAATGCTTGCTTGATACCCCCAGCGGTTTCTAACGCCGTGGTTTCTTCGCTGTAGTTAATCTGCAAACCCCAACGACTACCATCGCCTAGCATTTTAGGTAATTTATGTCCTAACCAAGCTTGATTAATCACTACCTCAGTCACGCCAATTAACGCGAGTTTTTCTAAGTGATATTCAATTAAAGGCTTACCTGCTACGCTCACTAATGGTTTTGGTAAGGAGTCCGTTAATGGGCGTAAACGCTCCCCTCGCCCTGCGGCTAGAATCATTGCTTTCATATTTGGCTTACCGCCTCATTAGTATTTTTATGGTTTACTAACGGTAAAATCACCTTGCGGATCCATAGGCTGAAATCGTCAATGCGAGGATATTGCATCCCAATATCAGCGACATACTGCAAGGTTAATGGAATATCAGCCAAATAACCGCGCTTACCGTCACGATGATATAACCGCGCAAAAATTCCCGCAGCTTTGATATGACGTTGTAATCCCATTAAATCAAACCACTGTTTATAGGTTGAAAAATCAATATTTGCATTCATCAATTGATGCTCGATAGCAAGCTGATAATGATATCTCATTAAATTGTTGACGATATCGTCAGGCCAACGCACGTAACAATCTCGCAGCAAGGATACTGCATCATAAGTTACTGGCCCAAGCACAGCATCTTGAAAGTCGATCACCGCTAACGCTTGATCATTTATCAGTAAATTACGGCTATGGTAATCACGATGCATACCCACTTTAGGTTGTGCAAGTACATTGTCTGTTAAGGCTGTAAACGTTGCCGCAATCATTTGCAGCTCATTGTCCGTCAATGCGTAATCTAAATGCTCTTTTAATAACCAATCGACAAAAATAGCAAGTTCTCTTGTCACAAAAGCATCATCGTAATCTGCTAACGGTCCATTTTCAGTTTCTGTTACCGTGGCAATGACCGGCAATAAGTTTAATGCTTGCTGATAATAGTCGGTCACATTGTCTTTATTGAGCACCGACAACAGTTGTAATTCACCCACATCGGTTTGTAATACAAAACCATAGTCATCGCAGGTTGCAAGCACTTCAGGTACCAGCAAACCAGCATGCTGATAAGCCTTAGCCATTGCCACAAATGGCGCAATAGGCACTAAGTCAATAGGTGAATCAGAAACAATATAGCCAATACCTTGATGATGAAGACGAAAATAGCGTCGAAAACTGGCATCACCACAAATTAAGTTAATGGCAACGTTATCGCCAAAATATTGGTATAACCAGTTACTTAACGCGACAAATCTTGGGTCAGATAAAATCATCTCAATGGCTCTTAACGAAAAATTGCTTTATTATAGACAGCATAACATTTGGAAACAGCTAAAGAATGGAATGTTTCACTTAGCTGAGTATCTTTTTCTCTCCAAAACTTTCCGATATCAGAATTCATAAATTATTGACAACAATGCAGATCCGTTATTTTCTGGCACTATGCCTACTCCCAAATATCGTGTTGGCCGATGAGCCGACAACGACCGAAGCGCCTTCATTGCAATGCGTTGTTGCTCCGCCTGTGTCTCGTTCATTCGAAGACCGTTCGGCATTAACCGGCATATCAGACGATCAAATTGTTATCATTAGCGATCACTCCGCCGTTGCTTACAATAACCAAGCTGAGTTTTCAGGTGATGTCAGTTTCAGCCAAGGATTTCGCCATATTGCGGCTGACAATGCAGTATTAGATCAAAAGCAACAACGCTTAAATGCAGAAGGTAACCTTATCTTTAAAGATGAGCTATTTACCGTCACAGCAGATACGTTAGAAGCGCAAATGAGCACTAATAACGCCACCCTAAAAGGGGCACAGTATTGGCTGCATGGCCAACAAGTACATGGCGATGCTGAAAAACTACAAATCACTTCAGACAATAATTTGCTGCTAACAAAAACCAACTTCACTACCTGTCCTCCTGGTGATGAATCATGGTTGCTCGAAGCTGACATGATCAAAATTGATAGCAAAGAGGAATGGGGTGAGATTTGGAATGCCAAACTGCGCATTGCCGACATCCCAGTGTTATATATTCCCTATATGACAGTACCTATATCAGACAAACGTAAAACCGGTTTTTTATTCCCTAATTTCAGCACTAGCACAACTAACGGTGTAGAAGTCAGTACCCCTTATTATTGGAATATTGCGCCAGAATTTGATTTAACATTCACACCGGACTTCATGTCCTCACGTGGGTTATATACCAAAACAGAATTTCGCTATCTTGCTGGCGAACAGCAAAATGGCCAGTTCAATGTCGAATATTTAGGTAGTGATAGTAAGCTAACCTCTAATGCTGACCGCTACTTGTATCACTGGAGCCATCAAGGCGCAGTTAACAAAAACTGGCGAGTGAGATCAGACTATACCGACGTGTCTGATAACAATTATTTCAACGATTTAAATTCCGACGTCAATCAGTCAACTGACAACCAGTTATCACGGATCGGTGAAGCCAGTTATTTTGAACGTGACTGGGACTTTAATATGCGAGTACAGGACATAAAAGTACTTGGCGAAGATGAAAAGCCATATCAAGTGATGCCACAGTTAAACTTTAACTTCCGTTCTGCAGACATTTTTAACACTATCGACTTTAAGTTTAACTCTGAACTGACCAATTTTCGTCATCAAGATAATGAATATAATACCGCAACCCGTTTACATGTAGTGCCTAGCTTAATTTGGCCAATACAAGGGCCAGCAGGTTCATTTACCAGTGAAGTTAAATTACTGCAAACTCAGTATTGGCAGCAAAATATAGACGAAGACTCAACATTAAACGACAGTATAAGCCGTACGATCCCGCAAGCGCGTTTACATGGCCAGGTGAATTTTGAGCGAGCAACCCAATTGTTTGATGAACAATACCGTCAAACCCTGGAACCTCAAATTCAATATCTTTACGTTGGCTATGAAGATCAATCCAATATTGGTATTTATGACACTGCACAATTGCAAGAAGACTATTATGGCTTGTTCCGCGATCGCCAATACTCAGGCTTAGACCGTGTCGCTGACGCTAACCAGTTTACCTTAGGTTTCACCACACGTTTGTTTGATCAAACTAACCGCGAGAAACTCAAGTTTAGCGTGGGTCAAATCATGTATTTAGAAAACTCTAAAGTCAGTATTGACAATACTTACGAAGAAACAACTCAATCAACGTCAGTATTAGCGGCTGAATTAGATGCCCAACTATACAACGATTGGTTTGTAAGTGGCTCTATACAACACGATACTGAAACGGGTGAAAACAAAAAGAATGAAGTCACTTTGGATTACCGCCCAAGTAGTGACCGATTATTGCAGTTAAGCTACCGTTTTGTTCCCGACTTATTAAATACCAACACCAATGACCAGGTTGATATTTCCCAAGCAGGTGTTCGTACATCTTGGCCTATTAGTGACGATTTATATTTTGTCGGTAACTACTATTACGACCTCAATGAATCTCGTAATATTGAAACTTATACTGGGGTACAATACGAGTCATGTTGCTGGGCATTGCGCTTGAGTTATCATTATCGTATAAAAACCAACTACGACGATGATTTATCAGAAAGCATTGACGGACGTGAAGAGTTTGAAAGCGGTGTTTACCTAAACTTTGTCATTAAAGGCTTAGGCGGATCGGGTCCGTTAGGGGTAGACGACATGTTAAATGAAGGCTTATTTAACTATCGTAAGCCACTTTACTTAAGGAATTAGCATTCTTTTGTGATAGATTGCTGAACCTAGCGACAAACTCATAGTCCAATAACAACAAACATGCTGTTGAGTATGAAGTAGTAACCTTATTTTGGCGATGTATTGCCAGTTTATATTGAATCGAATGTGCCAAGGATTTTGTGGATGAAACACAGTAAAAAAATAATTTTTGCATTACTAGCTCTAGCTATGAGTAACACCAGTATTGCAGCGCCAACGCAATTAGATCGCGTATCAGTACAAATTAATGATGGCATCATTCTTGAGAGTGAAATAACCAACATGGTTTCAACTGTTAAGGCCAATGCTAAAGCAGCGAATCAAACATTACCGTCTGATGATGCCTTACGCACCCAGGTTATCGAACGTCTCATTTTAACTCACTTACAAATGCAAATGGCTGAGCGTATCGGCTTGCAAATTGGTGATTTACAG
>NZ_JACJFI010000300.1 GCF_014164505.1 Shewanella sp. SG41-4
TGTTCACTAGCACTATTGTTCACTAGCACTATTGTTCACTAGCACTATTTTAACTAGTTCTAATGTTAACAGGGCCATCCGCAATATTTTACCCTGATAAAAAGCCAGTGACATTTATCACTGGCTTTCTTATGCGCTTAACTCGCTTTGATTAACCCATTTGGCTTAACTTACGAGCAACAACCTTTCTCTTTATTGCCTTTTGGGATCATGTCCCACAATACTTTGGCCATTAACACCGCCAGCACAATACCAGAAACAGCCACTACACCTTGCGGTAATAAAGCATGCTCTTCACCAATCTGCGGCATCACTTCAAAACCGAAGGTATCCACTAGATAATTGACCAATACACCAAATACTAACGCCACACCCATAACACCACCTAGATAACCATATAATGCACGCTTACCTAGCTCTTTAGTCACCACACCTAACGTTGCGATATTGGTCGCTGGTCCCGCCATCATAAATACCAGTACCGCACCTGGTGATACTCCAGCCAATAACAAACCAGCAGCAATGGGGGTTGAGGCGGTGGCACAGATGTACATCGGGATCGACACTAGAACCATCACTAACATCGCCAGAATGCCATCACCCCACTTAACTAAAAAGTCAGCCGGCACATAAGTCTGCACGATGGCGGCAAAAAATAACCCGACTAATAACCACAAGGTGGTGTCTTTGACTAAATCTGTGGCTGCGTAATGCAAACCCGATAAAACACGGCTGAATACACTGTTGTGCTTCAACTCTGTTGCCATATCTTGAGTCGATGCACAGCAGCTGGCTTCATCACTACTTTCACTTGTTGCTGGGTTTACTGTCGTTGCTGTGCTGCAACAGCTTGTCGATATCGCTTCGACCTTTGGCTCAGCTTTGCTACTGCAGCAACTTGATGTAACGGTTGCAGCTGGTGTTTCATTTTTCACATCATCTTTTGCTTTTGTGCTGCAACAGGCAGCAGGTGCAGACTCGGCTGGTTTATCCACAGTTTTACTACCACAACAACTGCTTTGCTTTACTTGCGAACGACTGCCAACGATTGATTGCGCAGCTGTGATCGGGCTTAATATCGATCTAGACTTAACTGATTCTGATTTAATCGCTGTCATTTTCACGCTAGCATTTTGCATTGTGTTTGCGGTTGCGGTTGCTTTACATGTTGATGTCGCTTCTGCGCTGGCGTCTGAGCTAGCAGTTGATTTAGGTGCGCAGCATGATGATACCGGCTTGGCACTCGCTGATGAATCAGTGGCCGTTTTCGCTTTAGCAGATGTTGACGCAGGAATACCATCATCGTCATCACGGCCCACTAATAAACCCGCCACTATCGCGCTAGTAATCGCCGCTATCGGACGCACTATCGCCATAAAAGGCCCGAGTAATACATAGGATACGGTAATTGAGTCAACGCCAGTTTCTGGAGTCGACACTAAAAAAGAGGTTGTAGCGGCTTTTGAGGCGCCAGCTCGACGTAAACCAACTGCTGCGGGGATAACACCACACGAACACAAAGGTAAAGGTGCACCTAATAATGCTGCCTTAACGACGGTTTTCATTCCATGGCCGCCAAGTTGCTTTTGCATCCATGCCATCGGCACAAATACTTTTAGCAACCCGGCCAGCACCAAGCCCAGTAACAACCACGGAGCAGATTCTAAAAATAAATGAAGAAAATTGGTCAATAACATACTTAATCCTTATGACCTGAATGAGCAAAATGATGATGTTCTTTTTTTGCAATAATGTGTTTATCTGACGACTCTAACGCTTCGAGTATCGAGCAATGCTCTGCGCTATCTGGGCCACCACAACAGGTATTCGATAAACTTTTTAGCGATGTTGCAAAGTGTTGTAACTCGGCGATTTTGGCTTCCACTTGCTCAAGCTTGGTATCAACCAAACCTTTAACGTCTGCACAGGCACGATTGGACTTGTCCACTTCGATAGATAATAAATCGGCGATATCGTTAAGCGAGAAACCAACCGCTTTAGCGCGTAATATAAACTTGAGCCGTTCAGAGTCAGCTTGGTTATATAACCGATACCCAGAATCAGAGCGACTTGAAGGTGATAACAAACCATGCTTTTCGTAAAACCGTAATGTGTCTGCTTTAATGTCATATAAAGCAGAAAGTTCGCCTATTCGATACATATGTTAACTCACCATCGTGATCTGAATTTTACCTGAGTATAAACCTTGGAGTTTAATCCAAGGTCAAGGGTTATTGGACGATTATTTTTGCGTACCTTTGTTCTTATTTCAATATTGTGAAATCACACAGAAAAAACACCCAATAGAAGCGGTTTACGATAAAATACGCCCGCCTGATCACAACACAATATGCCTCGACGGTGTTAAGCAATCTAAAAAACACTATGAGGGACTTTGGTAAAGCAGACTTTAATTGACTCTGTTTTACTAAAGCTCCTTAAAATCAAACTAGCGGACCTGTACCTACATGAATAATGTCAGACCAATTCGTCGCGCGCTATTAAGCGTATCAGATAAAACTGGAATCCTTGAGTTTGCACAAGCGCTGCATGCACAAGGTGTTGAACTCTTATCAACGGGCGGTACTGCAAAGTTACTTGCAGACAATAATATCCCGGTAATGGAAGTGTCTGACTACACGGGTCATCCAGAAATTATGGATGGTCGTGTTAAAACCCTACACCCAAAAATTCACGGTGGCATTTTAGCCCGTCGCGGTATTGACGAAATCGTCATGGAACAAAACGCCATTAAGCCTATCGACTTAGTTGCGGTTAACTTATACCCATTTGCTGAAACCGTTGCTAAACCTGGCTGCACCTTAGCGGACGCTGTTGAGAACATCGACATTGGCGGCCCTACTATGGTGCGTTCAACCGCTAAAAACCATAAAGACACTACGATTGTGGTCAACGCTAAAGATTACGGCCGCGTGATTGCAGAAATGCAAGCCAACAACGGCAGCACTACTTTAGAGACGCGTTTTGACTTAGCCATTGCCGCCTTTGAACATACCGCAGCTTATGACGGCATGATCGCTAACTACTTCGGTACTATGGTGCCAGCACACAGTAACGACGAATGTCATGACGATTCAACGTTCCCACGTACTTTCAATAGTCAGTTTGTCAAAAAACAAGACTTACGTTACGGTGAAAACAGCCATCAAAAAGCGGCGTTTTATGTCGACACGCAAATTGATGAAGCTTCAGTTGCCAGCGCGGTTCAGCTACAAGGTAAGGCGTTGTCTTACAATAATATCGCTGATACCGATTCAGCTCTTGAATGTGTAAAAGAATTTGAAGGCCCTGCCTGCGTTATCGTTAAGCACGCCAACCCTTGCGGTGTGGCATTAGGCGCGAACTTATTAGAAGCATATGACCGCGCATTTAAAACCGACCCAACATCAGCATTTGGTGGCATCATCGCCTTTAACCAAGAGTTAGATGCTAAAACGGCGCAAGCCATTGTTGACCGTCAGTTTGTTGAAGTGATTATTGCCCCTAAAGTGAGCCAAGCCGCACGCGACATCATTGCAGCAAAAGCTAACGTGCGTTTATTAGAATGTGGTGAGTGGAATACTAAAACCACAACGCTTGATTACAAACGCGTAAATGGTGGCTTGTTAATCCAAGATCGCGATCAAGGCATGGTGAACTTAGAAGACGTTAAAGTCGTGTCTAAGCGTCAGCCAACGGCTGAACAGTTAAAAGACTTAATGTTCTGCTGGAAAGTGGCGAAGTTTGTTAAATCTAACGCCATTGTTTACGCCAAAGACGGCATGACAATCGGTGTCGGTGCTGGCCAAATGAGCCGCGTATATTCAGCTAAAATAGCCGGAATAAAAGCGGCCGATGAAGGCCTAGTGGTTGAAAATTCAGTCATGGCATCTGACGCTTTCTTCCCATTCCGTGATGGTATCGACGCAGCAGCAGCAGCAGGCATTAGTTGTATCATCCAACCGGGCGGTTCAATTCGCGATGAAGAAATCATCGCCGCAGCAGACGAGCACGGTATGGCAATGGTATTTACTGGCATGCGTCACTTCCGCCACTAAGCAACGCCAATATCAAATATGGGTATCGCTCATCACTCATGTTTTTGCTAAATGCTTTTGCTAAATGCTTTTGCTAAATGC
>NZ_JACJFI010000301.1 GCF_014164505.1 Shewanella sp. SG41-4
CACCTGGATCCCCAATTAAAAGCGTTTGGGGATGGCGAAAAACCTCTGTCATTCCGGTGAGGCTTTTAAAGCCGGAATCCAGGTGTTTGTTTTACGCTTTAAGGTATCAACAAAGCCAAAATTAAAGGCAACACCTGGATCCCCAATACAAGCATTTGAGGATGACGGGCGAGTACCTAAAACCTAAAATCTACGGCAATACCTGGATCCCCAATAAAAGCGTTTAGGGACGGGGCCTAGAACCTTTTTTTTATATTGGAGTATTTTTATGTCTCGTAAGTATTTTGGCACCGATGGTGTACGTGGAAAGGTGGGGACGTTTCCTATTACACCTGATTTTGCTATGAAGTTAGGTTGGGCTGCGGGCAAAGTATTAGCCTCAACCGGTACTCAAGAAGTGTTAATTGGTAAAGATACTCGTAGTAGCGGTTATATGCTCGAATCAGCTATTGAAGCAGGTTTATCTGCTGCGGGTGTGAACGTAGCATTAATTGGCCCTATGCCAACTCCAGCTGTGGCCTATTTAGCCTCTACATTCCGTGCCGATGCTGGTGTGGTGATCAGTGCATCACATAATCCTTTTTATGATAATGGTATTAAATTTTTCTCAAACTCTGGCACTAAGCTTAATGATCAGCAAGAGCTTGAAATTGAAGCGTTACTTGACCAGGCGTTAAATCATAATGCGATGGAATGCGTTTCATCTGAATTGCTAGGTAAAGTCCGCCGTATTACTGATGCTGCTGGTCGTTACATTGAGTTTTGCAAAGGCGTCTTTGCAAAAGATTTAACCTTAGCAGGCCTTAAAATTGTCGTCGATAGTGCTAACGGTGCGGCGTATCATATTGCGCCCAATGTATATCGTGAGTTAGGTGCTGAGGTGATTAGCATTAATGATAAACCTAATGGTACCAATATTAATGATCATTGCGGTGCGACCCATTTAGACAGTTTGCAAACAGCAGTTATGGTACATGAAGCTGATTTAGGCATTGCGATGGATGGTGATGCAGATCGGGTGATGTTTGTTGACCATAATGGCCATGTAGTAGACGGCGATCAAATTTTGTATATTTTAGCTAAGTCGGCCAAACAGCAAGGTACAATGACAGGCGGTGTCGTCGGCACATTAATGTCGAACCTCGGCCTTGAGATTGCGTTAAAAGAAATGGATATCCCGTTTAAACGCGCCAAAGTGGGCGACCTTTATGTGGTAGAACAATTAAAACAGGCTGGATGGCGCATAGGAGGCGAAGGTTCTGGCCTTATTTTACACCTTGACCAGGCCTCAACTGGCGATGCTGTTGTGGCATCACTATTAGTATTGCAAGCGGTATTACAATCTGGCGAGTCATTAGCGGAGATAGTATCGGGTATGAAAAAGTTACCTCAAGTACTGCTTAATGTGCGTTTAATCGCTAACAATGCTAATGAGATCCTAGCCTCTGCTGCTGTAAAACAAGCAGTGATTGAAGCCGAAGCTGTTCTAGGTGTTAAAGGTCGTGTGTTATTACGCAAATCAGGTACTGAACCACTAATCCGCGTAATGGTTGAATCAACAGATCCTGAAATGTCACAAGCACAAGCAGAGCATATAGCTAAAGCGGTTCGTGCCTAGTCAGGAACAAACAAAGCGCTAAATAGAAAACTTAATAAAAAGGAAGCATAAAGAAGATATCTATCTTTTGAATGCTTCCTTTTTTGTTTTATTTAATGTTGATTTAGAGTAAATTTACGTCTGGCATGTGCCATACAAGCGGCTTTTGTGACCGGCTTAAGCGTATTGTAAGCACTGTAGCCATCGGTCAGGAGATAGCCTGAGTATCCCGTTAGGAAATCCTTTACACAGGCGGCAGCACGACTCGGTTGATAGGTAAGCGGTTAATTAACCGCTTACGACCAAGCTAATTTTATCAATTTTGTAAAACGCATGCATCATAAACCTAAACATATTCGCATAGTGCACGGTGATGATGAAGCAAAACAGGCACTTGCAGATAAGTACCGTCAACTACTACCCGATTGTGAGGTGGCGATAGGTGGGCAATAATGATGTATAAAGCCTAACAATAAGGGCTAGTTCTTTGGTTTGGTTTTAACATTTAAAAATGCCATTCATTATTAATGAGTGGCATTTTTTTCAGCGCAAGTTGGAGGTGGGAAGGACTTTGGTGAAAGTATTGTGTATTCTGTGTTAACAATAAGTTTTAAACTAAAAAGAAAACTATGACCCCGTCAGATGAGTCGTTATTGAGAACATTTTTGTGCTTGTGCAATTCAAAAACTCCAGTTTCGGTACTTAAGCTCGCATTGTTAAACTTCTCTAATGAAGAACAGCTCAAGTGGCTTATTGAGCGCCATAGAGTGTGGAACTTGGCTGCTGCTGCGGTAAAAAAGCTTGATGCAGACTATTTTTCTGCAGATTTTCGTCTATGGATAAAATCAGCTGAAGTTGATTGCAAGCAAAAAACATTACAGCAATTTAAAGTGCAGTCAGAGTTATCTAAGCAGCTAAATGACGTTGAGGTTAATTATCATTTTTTTAAGGGCATAGATTTATCTTTACGTCTTTATGGTGATCTTAATTGTCGTTTCTCTAAAGATATTGATTTATTGATATCAGAACAAGACGCCATAAAAGCAGAACAAGTATTACTAAAATATGGTTATAAGTCCATAAATGACGCCTTTACTGATATTGTTCCAAGTAGTGTTATTCGAGGAGGCTTTTACAAGGACAAATGTTACCAAGCTCGTTACTTACCTGTAATGGAGCTTCATACTCGAGTTAATAATGAAAATACGCAGTTTTCTAAAGCGGTTACTGCATCCTTATTAGATGGGGTGGTAGGCGTGTCGATTATTGAATACCTTTACTTGTGTGTTCATGCGATGAAGTCAAACTGCCACCGAGTTAAATGGCTAATTGATTTAGCATTTTATTATGAAAAACTTAATCAGCATATTCCTGATTGGGATAAGTTAAAGTGGGCTGAAGCGCATAAGTTTGGCATTACTCGTCAGGTTATTGCGTGTGAATACTTAATGGCAAAATATCTTGATATTGCTGTTACACCCAAAGGTTTTATTGGCTTAATAAGTTATTGTAATTGGATAAGCGATTCATGGCTGCGTGAATACCGGCCTATTACTTCAATAAAATGGGTTACATTTCCATTGCTTATGAACAGTAAATTTGAGCATAGACGCAAAGCTTTTTACTTATTGTTGTTTTGCCCAAACGAAAGAGATAAGGCATTTATAGATCATTATGCAAAAAGTGATGGCCGATATATTAAGCTACTTATACCTTTTAGAAAATTTTTTCGTTACACGAAAAATAAATGGTTCAGACTTAACAATGAGCGATGAAGTAACTAACAATGAAGTTCTTATATCAAAAATTACATGCTTTTAAAAAGCATGAATTGTTTTTTAAAATTGGTTTTATTTTTGCCTGGACATCACTTGGAATTGCCAGAGCAATAGTGCTGATTTTCCCATTTGCACGTGTCGCGCCCTATTTAGGTGTGTCAGTTGCCTGTTGTGATACACAGCCTCTAGTCATCACAAAGCTAAGTGAACTACAACTGAAGCGTGCACGTCAAATTTCTCGTTTAGTGGTTAATACCGCTCGATATTGTCCTTGGCATGCAAACTGTTTTGCGCAAGCAATTGTTGCGCGTGTTTTACTTGGGATGTTCGGTTTACCCTATCGTTTGTATTTTGGTTTACGGCGTGAAAATACCAGTTTGAAAGCGCATGCATGGGTGTGCTGTAATCAGCTGTTTATCACGGGTGACAATGGTTTTAAACATCACTCAGTGGTTGGTTGTTATTGTTGTTCACAATGTGATTTTGCAACTAAGGTTAGTGCTTAAATGCCAATGACGATTAAAAACAGAATTAAGGCTTTATTATTAAGGAGGCGTCCATTATTTCGATTAAGTTGGCGATATGGTTTACCGTGTGACGACTATATTAAATTACACCGATGGGTAATGTTGCGGTCTTTACAAAAAAAACCATTTTTGTTAGCTACTTTTATTTACTCATTGATTAGTTGGTATATTTGTTGGTTTTGGGTCGCTGCGTATCGATCGTTTCTTCAATTTAATCAGCAAGCCGTTTA
>NZ_JACJFI010000302.1 GCF_014164505.1 Shewanella sp. SG41-4
GTAGAACTCAGGCATGTTAGATAACGCACCTAATGCACGGAAATGACCAGGTGAATGCGGATCAGTTGCTACGCGGTTACGCATTGCTTCTTCTTTCATCTTCACACGCCAAATTTGAGTGAAGCCCATGAAGAAACGTTGATCGCCTGTTAAGCCATCAATAACCGGTGCTTCTTTACCATCAAGTGACATTTTGTAAGCTTTATAGGCGATAGTCACACCTGATAAGTCACCAATGTTCTCACCTAATGTTAGGCTGCCGTTTACGTGTAGGTCGTCAAATACTTGATAACCATTGTACTGAGCGATTAATGCATTGCCTTTTGACTCGAATGCTTTTAAGTCAGCTTGGGTCCACCAGTCACGCATGTTACCTTCGCCATCAAATTTAGCACCTTGGTCATCAAAGCCATGGCCCATTTCGTGGCCAATAACCGCACCAATACCACCATAGTTAACCGCATCATCAGCTTCTAAGTTGAAGAATGGTGGTTGTAAAATCGCAGCAGGGAACACGATTTCGTTCATGGTTGGGTTGTAGTAAGCATTAACTGTTTGTGGCGTCATGTGCCACTCGTCTTTATCGATTGGTTGGCCTAACTTAGCTAAGCCTTTGTTATGCTCAACAATCGCCGCACGTTTAGCGTTACCCACTAAGTCATCTGCTTTAATGGTCAGTTTGCTGTAATCATCCCACTTGTTCGGGTAACCAATTTTAGGATTAAATTTAGCCAGTTTGTCTTTTGCAGCAACTTTAGTATCAGCACTCATCCAATCTAGTGAGTCAATGCTTGAACTATAAGCGCCACGTAAGTTTTCAACTAACTGTTCCATGCGGGTTTTAGCTTCTGGTGCAAAGTGACGTTTCACATACACTTTACCCACAACTTCGCCTAGCGTGTCACTTACCGTGCTCACGCCACGCTTCCAGCGAGTTTCTTGCTCTTCTTGACCATTAAGTGTCTTAGAGAAAAACTCAAAGTTTTCGTTATCTAATGCTTCAGATAAATTGCTGGCATTATGTGTCAATGCCATCCAAGTCATGTAGTTTTTCCAAGTAGCAAGGTCGTTATTTTTAAGCACCTCGTTTAAGCCTTGGATATAACTTGGTTGGTTGATAATAATATCAGTTTGCTTGTCGCCGCCAAGCGCTGCTAAATAACCATCCCAGTTAATTTCTGAGGCCAATTCTGGCAGGTTCTTAACTTGGTATAGGTTATATGTTTTAGTACTGTCGCGCGTTTCAACAACGTCCCAATGCTTTTCTGCAATTTGAGTTTCAAGAGCAAGAATGGCTTCAGCGTTTGCTTTTGCATTAGGTAAGCCAGCAAGGTTGTACATTTTTTCAATGTGTTCAACGTAGGCTTTACGGATGTTGACGAAGCGTTCTTCTTGGTTAAAGTAGTAATCTTTTTCTGGCAGGCTTAAACCATATTGCCAAATGTGTGTGGCGTAACGGGTTGAATCTTTAGCATCAATTTCAACATAGAAAGCTAAAGGTGTACCACCACCGTTTGCTTGGTTTTCACCAAAAAACGCGGTTAATTCTTTTTTATCTTTTAGTGCGGCAATTTTATCTAAATCAGCTTGAATTGGCGCAATACCTAATTTATTTAGCGTTTCAACGTCCATAAATGAACGATATAAATCAGCTACTTTCTGCTCATCAGTGCCATCTGCTAGGTTTGGCGTCGCGCTTAAATCTTCAATGATGGCTTTAACGTCATCACGTGCATTTTCACGTAGGTCGTAAAATGCACCAATGTTAGTGCGGTCGCCAGGGATTTCAGCATTCTTCATCCATGCGCCGTTAACATACATGTAAAAATCGTCTTGTGGGCGCACTGACTTGTCGATGTTGTCAAACGTGATGCCAGATGTAAGTGCTTTTTCTACTGCAGTTGCAGTAGCTGTTTTTGCGACATCTGCAGCAGGCGTAACGACTGCCTTGTCATCACTACAAGCACTTAAGCCTGCAATTAATGAGGCGCATAGACCGCCAATAACCAATTTTCTCATGTTGTTTCCTTTGCTTGATGTAAAAAGCCCTTCAATGGGGCAGTGCTATCGGAGTCGCTTAATTAAGTAACAACCCCTTTATCCAAAGGGAAACGTTATTACTTTTTATTGTGAATTGTATGTTAAGGCCTTACCCGTCTATAAAACAAGCCACAATAGGGCCTTTTTAGTGTGTTTTTTGTGACGATGTGTAACCAAAAATTACCTTAGCAGTGAAAAATGTCGGTGATTGATTTCTATTTAAGCGTGTAAGCAGCATAATAGCGTTAATATTTTTAGATTGAGTAATCATTGTGCGTTTAGACAAATTTATCTGTGAAAGTACCGAACTGACCCGGTCATTGGCCAAAAGAGCCTTGCATCGTGGTGATGTTACCTGTGATGGTGTTGTGGTTAAAAACTCAGGTTTTAAAGTACTGCCACAAATGGCGGTGCATTTAGATGGCACGTTAATTAGCGTGATTGGCGAACGTTACATCATGTTAAACAAACCGATAAACACTATTTGTTCAACCATCGATGAAGAATATCCATCAGTATTGAGTTTGATTGATATTGAAAAAATGGACACTTTGCACATTGCCGGCCGATTAGATGTCGATACCACTGGGTTAGTGTTAGTTACTAGTGATGGTCAGTGGTCGCATAAAATCACTTCGCCAAAGAAAGATTGCGGCAAACGTTATTTGGTTGAACTAGCCGAACCTATTGATGACAGTTTAATACAGGTATTTGCCGATGGTGTTGAGCTGCGTAACGAGGATGAACTGACTAAGCCTGCTTTGCTGGATATTATTGACTCAACTCATGTGCGATTGACGATTAGTGAAGGTAAGTATCATCAAGTTAAGCGCATGTTTGCTGCGGTGGGTAATAGAGTGGTTAATTTACATCGTGAAGCGGTTGGTACTATCGAGTTAAACACTGACTTAGCCGCAGGTGAATGGCGCTATTTAACCGATGCTGAAGTAAAGTCTGTGTAGTCGCTATAAGAAAATATAAAGTGCCCGGTAGTCACAATATAATGACAACCGGGCATTTTTTTATCTGCTCATTGCAAATCACTAGCCATCAAAATCTAATCAATAGCCATCAAAATCGAATCAATAGCCAGGCAAAGGCCAATTGTATAAGCATCGTTGCCCCTGATATTTTAAGCTTATTTAGTCAGGCTAATTTTGCCACTAATGGTATTGATGTTGACTTGACCTATTCCAGCTTGAGTTTTGAACTGCAACGTTTTGGCTGGTGAGTACTTTTGTTTTAGCGGTTTATCATCGGTTAATTGATTGTCAATTTTTCCGCCAGGGCCGCCATCAATCATAAAACTGATGTTAGGCATAGCTGTGAACGTTAGTGCCATATCTCCACTTATGGTTTCGAGTTGAGCTTTGTTTAAATCGGCCCCTAAGGTTATTTGTGCATCACCACTGATGGTAACAATGTTTAACTCAGTGACTTGGCTAACTGTTGCGGTGATATCACCAGACACTTGATCGACAGACAACTGTGTAAAGGCACTTTGACTTTTCAGTTCGCCACTCACTAAGCGAAGCTCAGCTTCGCCGTGGCTATTGTTGTCAGTGATATCGCCCGATACCGTTTCTAGGTTAATTTTTCCCGCTAACTCGGAAGTATTAATATCACCCGACACCGTGGTGAGTTTAGTATTGCCACTAAGTTGTTGGGCGTTAATGTTGCCGCTAACTAACGCTAACGATATTTGGCCATTTAGCTGTGATAATTGATAACTGGCTGATACTCCCTCGGCATCTAAACCAAGTTTTTTAGGCAGGTAAATGGTTAGTTGTGAACCTTGTTTATTGCTGCCCTGATAACTACGGGGTAATTTATCTTCTACAATAACGCTATTGCCTTTAACTTCAAATAATAAGCCTTGGCTTAACTCATCAAGTTCACCTTTAATCTGAATGATATTTTTGTCCCAACTGACTAGCTCAACATTACCTCGTTGTATTTTAACGCTGACAGAAGGGTTATCAGTGACAGTTAATTGTTGGTCAATGGCCTCTTTGGCCATTGAGATAAAACTGATACCGATTAACGGCACGATTAACATGTATTTAAGAATGCTCA
>NZ_JACJFI010000303.1:0-1289 GCF_014164505.1 Shewanella sp. SG41-4
GGCACTTCAACGTCAAAGCCGTTGTCGAGCATGTCTTGAGTGACAGGGCCGTTAAATAGGGTGTTGCCATTGCCGTCAGTGACAATCAAGGTGTCGCCAACTTGAGTGCCAGTCGCTAAGGTCACAGTTGCAGTGACGGTGCCGTCAGTACCGATCTCATCGCTGTTGAAGATACCATCGCTGCCCATGCCGCTGAATTCAACGGTGGGTGCTGAAGATGTTACATCTACAATACCATCATCGCTATCTGTTGCAGAGTTACCTGCAGGATCTGTGACTTCAGCTACAACGGTATAACTGCCTTCGGCTAATGGGTCAATAACATCAACTTCATAAGTTCCATCAGGATTCACTATCGTTGTAATGGTCTGTTCGTTACCTTCACTATCAATAATAATTAACGTAACAGTACTGCCTACAGGTGCGTCAGTCGTACCCGTGATAGTTGGTGTAGTGTCGTTTGTGAGAGCTGGTGCATCGACTGTAATAACCGGTGGTGTGGTATCTATAATTGCAGAGTCACTTCCTTCAGGCGTTGTATTACCATTAGAATCAACGACTACAGCAACAACTTCAATTTCTTCACCTTCACCAGGAGCTGGTAAATTGAGATTTACGCTACCAGTATCAATATCTTCTTGTGTTAATACTATTTCAATGCCATTAACAATAAGTGTGTCACCGGCTTGAGCACCAGTGTTGTCCAGGCCGATAGTAACGTTTATTTCTGTAGCGCCATTGAGTTCTTCATTACTAATAAAACCATCATCATTAGTATCTGTATTAATAATAACGGTAGGAGCGCCGTCAGCAACTGGCGTGACTTCAATGGTTAATGTCGCGGTAATACCTGTATTGGTGGTGTAAGTGATCACAGGAACTTGGCCGTTCCAGTTTTCATTTGGTGTGAAGGTGTATGAACCGTCAGCGTTTAGCTCGAGAACGCCATTTTCTAGGGTAACTTCGGTGCCTGCTGGGTAGGTTTGGCCGTTAACCTCAAAACTCACTACACTTAAATCTGAATCTACATCTCCGTCGTTATCTAATACGTTTCCAGTGGCGACAGTATCTTCTGCAACAGTATTGCTGTCATTAACAAGTACAGAGACATCATCAACGGGTGTTACTTCAATGGTTAATGTCGCGGTAATACCTGTATTTGTAGTGTAGGTGATCACCGGCACGTTGCCGTTCCAGTTTTCATTTGGTGTGAAGGTGTATGAACCGTCAGCGTTTAGGACTAGCACGCCATTTTCTAGGGTGACTTCGGTGCCTGCAGCATAACTTTG
>NZ_JACJFI010000303.1:1389-4107 GCF_014164505.1 Shewanella sp. SG41-4
TCAGCGTTTAGGACTAGCACGCCATTTTCTAGGGTGACTTCGGTGCCTGCAGCATAACTTTGGCCATCAACTTCAAAGCTGACAACGCTTAAATCTGAATCAACATCGCTGTCGTTATCTAATACATTACCTGTGGCGACAGTATCTTCTGCAACGATATTACTATCGTTAACTAAGACAGAGTCGTCATCGACAGGTGTCACTTCAATAATGAGAGTGGCAGTAATGCCGGTATTGGTTGTGTAAGTGATAACAGGAACTTGACCATTCCAATTTTCATTTGGGGTGAAGGTAAAAGACCCGTCGGCATTAATGATCAGCACGCCACCTTCAAGCTGTACTTCTGTACCCGCTAGATAGGTTTGTCCATCTACATCAAAGCTAACAACACTTAAGTCTGAGTCTGCATCGCTGTCGTTATCTAATACATTACCTGATGCAACTTGGTCTTCGCTGACCGTAATAGCATCGTTGACTAAAACAGATGGGGAATCGTTTTCACCTACGCCTTCTTCCTGGATAACAGCTGTTGGGGCAGCTGCTTGTCCAGTTGTGTCGTAGCCTGAATCCGCAAGTGTTTCGTCACCATCTCTTGTTACAGCAACATAACCAAAATCACCTTGGTTGGCCGTTGGGGTGCCAGCCGCGGTTTCTGGTAAATCAGCAGTAGGGTCTTCGCCAGATGCAATCAAGGCCTGTAAAGCTTCAATTTCATCTAAAGCTTGTTGATCTGCTACTTGTTCAACAATGGTGTCATCGATGTTATCGGCTAATGTATTAACCGATTCGGTATTAGGAATGTTAGCGCTATTAAAAATAGTACCGTCATCAAACGTAATAACGAAACCAAGGTTATTACTGCTGGCAACCATTGCACCAGTCGGCACAACTTGACCGAGTTGCAGTTCCTTGGTTTCATTGTTAATCGTTATCGTTACTGAACCTTCTGAGGCAGAAAGTATTCCATTTTTTGACGTAATCATCGATCCCATTTTAAGCTCCCAACAGCTTTAATACACTAAAATACCAATACATTAATATGGCACAATTTCGGCTTAATTAAGTACAAATATTAACATTAAAAAATTTAGACACATTTAATCAATAATATCACTTGCTGCTAAAGTAGTCAATTTTTTGACATCCAACAGACGTTAAATAATTTATTGCTAATAGTGTTATAAAATAGATAGATACTATTGCGCGTATACTTATCTAAACGTTTCGTAGTCATAAAAAATTCACAATTACGGAATAGGTATTCCACTCCTATATCGGCGGCGATAAGATAAAATGAATATAGAAAATGGATTAATGGATAACAAAAAAGCCTGCAAAATTGCAGGCTTTGGATGTGTACAAAAATAATACTTATTGCTTACAGAGTATTAGCCGCATTGCGATAACTATGAGCTGCTGTAGAGTTTTCACCTAACTGCTCTTGTGCTTGGGCTAAAGCCAGCCATGATTGATGACTTGGTGCTATGCGACATACATTTTGCCAATGAATTTTAGCTTGTTTAGTATCACGATTTTGTATGGCCAGCTTTGCAAGGCACATTTGATAGTCAGCATCATTTTCATGAGTGGTTTCTAATTTGCTGAGCGTTTTACGGATATCTTGATCTTGAGCGGTAATTAAATCAGGTATTGCTGCAAATAAAGCTGCTGTTGGCGAAGCATTGAGCTGTTTATTAATTAACTTTAGCGCTTGATCTTTATGAGCGTACTGAATAAGCCCTTGAGCATAAGCCAATACCAGTTCATCCTCTTTACGTTCTGATTTATTCAACCAATGCCAACATTGAGTTAACTCCGCTTCAGATATTTTGGCAGCATTGGTCATTAAAATACTGTTGGTTTTAGTACTTATTTGGTTGAACTCAGTTTCAGCTAATAATTGACGCTTTTTGATAATAGGCAACAACAATTTCAATGCCTGCCAATCTTGTTGTTGTTGATATAGTTCTTGGGCTAATTTAAGTATTGGGGTGCTACTTTCACTCGTAGGATTCAGTTTATCTAATATTGCCCGAGCCTTAATCAGTTCACCCTGCTTCATTAAATAACGGGTACGCGAAGTATAAACCGCTGTTTTTGCAATTGGGCTTTTCTCTGCTTGAGTTAAATAATGATCGCGAGCTGTAATATTACCTTGATAATGTGCCGCTCTAGCTGCTGCAAATAGATTTAATACCGGAATTTCACCTTTTTCAGCCCCTTTTGCCATGGCTTTTTCTGCAGCAGGCCAATCTTCTTCTGCCAGCGCTAAAGCACCGATTAACGTATGCTTTTTAGCTGCTTTTCTTCGCCATTGTTCTGGAAGGTATCGGCTACTTAATACGATATTTAATAACAAGACGATTAACCATTCGAGTAATTGCAGTGCAAAATAAAACACAATTAACCCAACAACGCCAGTCACTAAGCTAGTTTCTATTTGATAGTCACCAATTGCGATGTAAATATAACCGCTTTGTCCAATAATGAGTGGGCTAAGACACAACCCAATTAAAATGAGAACAACATAAACTAGCGTCTTAATCATTGCGCTGGCTCCTGTGTAGGCATAATTTCACCATAGGTAACCAGTTGTTGAAGCAGTGGCGATACTTGAAATTTATTGAGTGCAACTTTCTCAATCTTAACTTTGGCAAGCTTATCTAAAGATGCAATCATTGTTTTGGTCTTAGGATCACTTAAATCAAAGTACTGTTG
>NZ_JACJFI010000304.1 GCF_014164505.1 Shewanella sp. SG41-4
TTTAAATTTCCTCCTTTGCTTAAATGCAGTAAATATAAACGCGAACAACTAAAATATCAAGCTTATTTTAATAATTTTTTACTTATTATTCAATTTCACAGAAATTAAATTCCTGGCGCGGATAAAAAAGGCGCGTTATGCTTTTGCATAACACGCCTTTGAACACTTGCTGCTAATCCTATTCACGACAGAATAAAGCACCAAGTTAATTATCACTTATTACATCTACAAGAAGCTTTCTTGGGCTATCACACAAAGCTAGTTTACATTTCTATAAGGTCATTAAAAACGAAGACAATCTTTTAATACTAATAATCAAACACATAGGTTGAGGTTGAACAGTTTTCACAAAAAGATTGTCTTCGTTGAGTTCAAATAGTCTTCGTTGCAATTCCATCATTACAACTAATGTATTGGCACAATAAAGTTTGTACACTAATATCACTTTGGAATAATAAAGTTTGTACATTAAATGATAAGTCTAATCCAATTATCATTCATATCGTCAGGTTTTATATCTTGAATATAATCTTCATCGACTAAAGTTACCTGTTTATTCTCCTTAAAATGTTCATCGTGTTTTTTGATGTTCAGGTATCCAACGCTACCACAGCTATTAATATGAGAATAGAAATCTGAAGCCGATTTGAAAGTAGAAATGGCTAATGAGTAGAAAATTTTGGAATCTAAGGGGAGTTTAAAACTATTAACAATAGCTTTTATTTGCTTATGTAAATATTCCTCATTCAAAGACTTCTGTTGTTTAGCACATTTTTTTGTTAAAAAATCTAGTTGCTCTTTTTTTGATAAATGATTAATTCCACTCTTTTCAATAAAATCTAATACTAAACTTAAATTAACAGCCCTTGATAGATGAATAGGAGGATACATGAGTATTTCTGACATCCATTTAGCTGTGCGCCGCTCAGAGAGCGACGATTTACAATATGCTTCAGTCCAAGTATTACAATGACATTCTGGACAACTCCCCGTAAATAATCCGACAAGAAAGTTTTTCGTTGCAAACGGGCCATCGATGCAATCACAGGAGTATTTACACAATTTTATATTATGTATGTGGCATGCTGTCACAAGTGGAGCTTGCCACACCCTTAGTAACCAGCAAAATCCGTATTGCCTTAATTGATCAATAAAGCACTTGGGACAATAGCGTAGCTCAGCATATTGAAACAATTGTTTCTCAAGAGCGCGGCGTTGTTCTGAGTAACCATGAATAAAAATATCTATTAACTCAGTTTTTAAGTGATAGTCGGATGTATATTTTAAAAGGGGATAAACAGTGTGCATCGATAGCACTTCCACCATAGTTTTATTTTGTAAACCAGTAAACTCTACTTTTTTTGGAAAGTTGAGAGCCTTTCTATCACCACCTATGATTTTAAGTAGACTATTGGTCACTCCAGAAGTAAATATAAACTCCTGACGAAGAGTAAAACCGGTTAAACTTTCCTCCTCATTAATTGTAAGAAAATTAGACATTTTTTATATTCTTAATACCTATTTTTACTCATTCAAATACAACTCCGCCATGCCATCTAAACGGCTTTTCACTTCTTTCCAATTGGGCATTACGCTAGAAAGTAAACGCCAAAATTTTTCGCTATGGTTATGCTCAGCAATGTGGCAAAGCTCATGCAAAATCACGTAATCAATGCATTCTTTAGGGGCTTTAATCAGATGAGGATTGAGCATTAAATTGCCTTTAGTAGAGCAACTCCCCCATTGCTTGGCCATCGAAAGCACTCGAAAACTAGGAATGCCTGTAACCCACGTAGCGTGTGGAAGTAGTTCAGATAAGCGTTGATGAAAAGCCCGTTCAGCACGTACCTTATACCACTTTGAGACTAAGGTTTTTGTCAACTTTTGCTTATCTTCATTAAAGCGGTTCAACGTAACTAGCAGCTTGCCTCGGGTCATTTTAACGTTTGAAATACCATCAGGGTCTTCAACCACTTTAAGTACATAACGTCGGCCAAGATAAAACTGCATTTCACCGCTCACATAATGTTTTGGCTGAACAAACTCAAGATGAGTACGAAACTCGTTCAACGCATCATATATCCACTTAGCTCGCTTCATTACGGCTTCATGAATATCCTCTCGTGGCGCATCGTTTGGGGCGTTAACAACGACGTTGCAATCAGGATGAACTTTAATGGTAATTTTTCGCTTCTTTTTTTCAAGTCCATCAGGTTTACGAATAACCTCATAGGTAACCGCTTCATCACCATAAACAAAGCTATATTGCTCTTTACTTTCTTCGCTAGCGTTTACTGAAGCCATTAATGGTGGCCTGCCACACCCAAACGGGTAATTTGAACCACATCAGCAATCACTACTTTAGCTTTATCCATGCCTATAGTTTTAAATAGCACAGGAAGTAGCTTACGTTTAATTTGGTTTTCAATTTCTTGTGGATTAATTGAAAACTCAGCAACTGCACCTGTAACGATTTCATCAATCAATATCGCGCTGTTAAAGCACTCATCCTCGGTCAACGTATTACCACTGGCTAAATGCTTTAAAAACAGACCATAGTAGGCTTGTACGTGGCGCTTAACCTTAGGGTCAAGCTCACTAAATCGGTCAATCGGAATGCCTTCTACTTTGCGCTCTTTCACTTGTTCTTCAAAATCAGC
This sequence comes from Shewanella sp. SG41-4, assembly GCF_014164505.1. Classification (GTDB taxonomy): domain Bacteria; phylum Pseudomonadota; class Gammaproteobacteria; order Enterobacterales; family Shewanellaceae; genus Shewanella. Next base: position 2,661 of record NZ_JACJFI010000304.1, read on the forward strand.
AAACAACAAGTATTGCTTCACTGGTGCATCAAACATCTCTTTAGTTTTATCAATTGCCTGTTTAAGCAAATTAGAGAAATATTCCTGCGCATAAGGGTCATCAGCTAAATCCTGGTCAATCATTTTGGTTATACGGCCAGTGATTGCATCTTTTTTATTCCGAGCCTCATCGTCACTCATGTCTTCAGGCATCGCCGTTTTACCCATATTGCCAACAAGGTAAGCGCCTTTCGACTCTTGAATTTCAACTCCACCAATATGCTTATCTAGCATTGTACGAATGTTCTCGGCATACTCATCGTAATCGACCGTTTCTTCGGCATCTTCACGCACTTGCTTACGCAGTTCAGACATGAATTTAAGTGTTTTTTTATACAAACTACGCTTGTCTAGAGATGTATTTGGATCGATCACATCAAAGCTTTTATCTTCAAAATACGTCGCCGACTGTAATGCCACTTTCATACAGTTAGCAAATACAGTAAGTGCATCATAAAAGTCTTCGCGCATTTTCAGATTAGTATCGGTAAGTTGACCATCTATAGTATCGATTTTAGGTGAGAGTACTTGGCGTAACGCTGGGCCATCTTGTTTGTTTTTAACTCCATCAAAAATTGTCCACAAATCGCTAAATAAGCCAGGAAGCTTTTTATATTCCGTATCCATACGGCTATATAAGCCTTTAAGGTCTTCAATATCAAAGCCTGCTTGGGTGCGCTCAGCTAAATCTTGATAATCGGCAATAGTGGCATCAAGCTCTTTTAATATGCCTCTATAATCAATAAGGTAACCAAACTGTTTCTTTTGATGCAAGCGGTTAACCCGTGCAATAGCCTGGATCAAGTTATGTTGTTTTAAAGGTTTATCGATGTATAACACGGTGTTTTTAGGTTCATCAAAGCCTGTGAGTAGTTTATCTACCACTATCATCAAATCAGGCCCTTCATCTTTACTAAACTCGCTAATGATATGTTTGGTGTAGGCTTTTTCATCCTGCCCATAACCGGCATCAACAATGTTTGCTTTCCACCAATTTTGCACAGCATCGCTACTTTCACCGTCAACAGTATCATGCCCCTCACGCGTATCAGGCGCTGACATTGCAACCACCGAGGTGACCTTACCGATTTTATCTAACAGCTTCTTATATTGAATGGCAGAGGCTTTAGAGTCACAAGCAAGCTGGCCTTTTAGCCCTTGGCGCTTAAAGTTTTGGAAGTGGTCAGAAATATCATGGGCAATTAATTCAATGCGACCTTCAGTTTGATAGATTTGGCCTTTTTGAGAAAACTTTCTTTTAAGGTCGGTTCGTTGTTTATCAGACAACTTGTCGGTAATACGGTCAAACCATGCATCAATCGCTTTGTCATTAGTACTTAAATCGGGTATCCGCTCTTCATATAGTAATGGCGTAACAGTTTTATCT
>NZ_JACJFI010000305.1 GCF_014164505.1 Shewanella sp. SG41-4
CACACCTGAAGACTCAGCGTAACCATTGGCATTATAACTCGATGAAGCAGGCACGTTCATTACCATCGTATTGAACGGTTTAGCGATAGGCAATGCCACCTTACCCGCTAAACGAATATCGTCATTACTTTGTACAGCAGGTTCATTTTTTTTAACCTCCAACAATTCAGCGGCTTTATTTTGTGTAACAGCGACTGCAGCAGGTGGCGGCAAAGATTGCAGTGCATTAGCGCCACTGTATTGATCAGCCGCTGACGGTGATGGTAATAACACACTCATGCCCCATGCGGCACCAATGCCTAAGGCAATGGCTGCAGCCAATAAACTATATTTATTCAACTTATTTGAGGGGGTAGATTGCGATGTATATTGAGGCGGCGTCGACATAATATCGACAACATCACCTTGTTGCTGCTTTTTTCGGTTAACCGCATCCAATAGAATTGACATTAACTGCGCACCTCGGAGGCACTTAATCGTGGGCCTTGCTGGCTCAAATATAAGTTAAGTTGCACCAAGGTTTGATTGCCTGCTATACCGTCTGGTTTTAAACCATGTTGACGTTGAAACTGCATTAATTGTTGCTCTAATTCACTATCAAACTGCGTCAGTAGTCGTGCACGTCGTTTGTTGACTAACGCTAAGCTATTCTCAAGCCATTGTACTTGCGCCAAGCTAGAGGACTGGCCAATTTCACGAGGTAGAATGCTATCTGGTTGCCACAAAATTTCGAAAGTGCCGCTAAAATGACGGTCAAACCAATCTTTATTCACCCAAAACTGCTGCTCGCCCAGTTGCAATAAAATCTGCTCAGCTTGACGTTCAACAATTACGCCATAAAAAACATTCGCTTGTGCATCTTGCAAGTACACAACTGCTGGGTAATTAAGCCGCATAATACTGTGCCAATTACCTTGCTGCTGGTAACAGGCTAAATCCTGTTGCTGTGCTGCCTGGCAAGCAGACAAGCCAATAATAGGCTGTTTATTCCACAGGCCAAATAATCCGGCAAAGGCATTATCAATGCTACTGCTTTGTAACATGGCTTGGCGCATAATTTGTTGTTGTGCATTGGCAACTGGAGTTGCTGTTTGTACTTGTTGAGGCTGAGGTTGTGCTACTTGGTTTGTCTGACTTGGCATAACTGCAGGCGTTTGATTTGCGATGCTAGATTGCACTTGAACATCTGGTATCGCCGCATTTGCATTGATATTATTTTCAATGGCTAAACGATTAAACAGATAAAATGATAAACCAAAAGCGAGCACCAACGCTGTAGCGGCAACAAAGGGCCAGCGTTTATCTCCAGGTATATCAATATCACCTAAGACTTCGACTGCTGCTTGATTCACCATTTTGTGATCAATCGGTACTTTAGCTTGTCCATAACCAGCCATTAATGCACGCTCGCACAATAAGTTGGTTAACCTTGGGATACCGCCAGAATGTTTATGCAACGCGGTTATCGCTTTACGCGTAAATAGAGGTTCATGCCTACCAGCAACCTGCAAACGATGCAGCACATATAAGCCAATTTCGTCTTTATTTAGTGGTAATAAATGATAACGAGCGGTGATCCGCTGTGCTAGCTGACGTAAGTCTTGTCGCTTTAGCAGTTGTTGTAATTCAGGCTGACCAATCAAAATCACTTGCAGCAGTTTTTTGGTATTGGTTTCTAGATTGGTCAATAAACGCAGCTGTTCTAATACTTCAGAACGAAGATGCTGTGCTTCATCAATAATCAGTACCGTATTACGGCCATTTTTATGATTGTTTAACAAATACATGCTGATTAAATCTGTCAGCTGTTTTAACGTAGGATTCTCACCATATTTAATTTCCAGCTCATCACATAACGTGGCCAAGAGTTCAAGCTCAGTCAACGATGGATTAAGAATAAATGCGGTGTCGGTATTATCGGGTATTTGTTGTAATAAACAGCGTGAAACAGTGGTTTTTCCAGTACCGACTTCACCCGTTAATAATACAAAACCACCGGTTTCACCAAGTCCGTAGGTTAAATGAGCCAAAGCCTCTCGGTGACGGTCACTTAAGAACATATAATGAGGGTTAGGCGCGATAGAAAATGGATTATCGTTTAATCCATAGAAGGCTTTATACATTCGACCAAAAATCCTTATTTGAAACTGACGACTCACGTTAATGCTTGTGTGACAGCTTGTCAAAAGTTAGCCGTAAAAATCTAACTCTGATAAGATTTAAGCCACTTATTATTACACGTTGTGATACACCATGAAGATTTATTTAGTAGGCGGGGCCGTACGCGATACCCTTCTTAAACAAACAGTCGTTGATAAAGATTATGTGGTTGTTGGTAGCAGCGTTGAAGAAATGCTCGCATTGGGTTATCAGCAAGTCGGAAAAGACTTTCCTGTTTTTTTACACCCTAAAACTCAACAAGAATATGCGCTGGCCAGAAAAGAACGCAAAACCGGTAATGGCTATCAAGGCTTTAGTTGTGATGCTAATAAAGATGTCACCCTCGCAGAAGACTTATTACGCCGTGATTTAACCATTAATGCTATCGCACAAGATGAGCACGGCACTCTGACTGATCCGTACCACGGTATCGCGGACATTAGCGCTAAAATACTTCGCCATGTGTCAGATGCTTTTGTTGAAGATCCATTGCGTGTATTACGAGTGGCTCGTTTTGCAGCTCGATTTCATCACCTAGGTTTTACTATTGCACCTGAAACCTTACAGTTAATGACCGACATAGCTAATAGTGGTGAATTAGATCACCTCACTCCAGAACGCGTATGGCAAGAATGTGATAAAGCATTAAGTAGCCAAAGCCCTCACATTTTTTTCGACGTATTAAAGCAATGCCAAGCATTAACAGTGTTATTTCCTGAAATTGATGCGTTGTTTGGCGTACCGCAACCTGAAAAGTGGCACCCGGAAATTGACTCAGGCATTCACACCCTGATGGTTCTCGAACAAACCAGTTTGCTCAGTAACAATAAAGCGGTACGTTTTGCTGCACTGGTTCACGACCTAGGTAAAGCGTTAACCCCAAAACAAAACTGGCCGAAGCATCATGGCCACGGTCAAAAAGGTTTGCCGGTCATTAAAAAGCTTTGTAAGCGAATAAGGGTGCCAAACGAATACCGTGATTTAGCTTTATTAGTTAGCGATCAACACCAAAATATCCATAACGCCTTTGAACTAAGAGCAGAAACCATCGTCAAATTATTTGATAAAGGTGATTTTTGGCGAAAACCACAACGCTTAACAGAGCTATTATTATGTTGTCATGGCGACTTAAGAGGGCGAACTGGATTTGAACATTCTCCCTATCCACAAGCTGAATATTTACAGCATTGCTATGAGTTAGCGAGCAACGTTGATGTGCAATCGATTATTGCTGCAGGCTACCAAGGAGAACAAATTAAAAACCAACTTCAGCTAAAGCGATCTGAAACGATTAATAGCTATAAAATACAATACATTGAAAGCGAACAGCTACATTAGCTATTGCCTATTTAGTGTTTTATGAAAAAAAGCGGAAAAAAGCATTTTTTAACAGAGAATAAGCAACAAATCACTAAGATTTATATAAATTCGGCAATTAATGATGCTTTTGGCCCGCTAGACTTGCAATTTTCATTTATTTCGCTATTTTAAATAAACAATCTTATATTTGCCTATAGCAAATAAAAAAATATGTGACATAATTACGCCGTTGCAAAGGCACATGCCGTTGCACTATTTAACAACCTATATATTAAGGGATTTACCCATGAACAAGAAAGTACTGATGATTGCTGGTGTTGCGTTAACTGCTTTATTAGGTGGTTGTGCTAACACTACTGCTTTAGAAGAAAGCGTAGCAAACCTAGGTAACAAAGTTGATCAACTATCAGCACAAGTTGGTTCTTTAAAGTCTGAGCAAAGCATGCTATCTGCCGATGTTAAAGGCGCTAAAGCAGCTTCTATGGACGCACAAGCTGAAGCTAAACGTGCTAACGACCGTTTAGACAACATGGCTTCTTCTTACAAAAAGTAAGAATAGTTATTAAAAATTAGCTTATTTACATAGGTTGATTATTAGGGCT
>NZ_JACJFI010000306.1 GCF_014164505.1 Shewanella sp. SG41-4
GATAAATTTATATGCACCGTTATCTTCAACCATATTGTCAGCTAAAGAACCGTCCATTGCGTAAGTGGTGCCTGCCAACATTTGTTGTACTAACAGATAGGTAGCTTCTGAATCTTGCAGTTTTTCAGCATCATAAACATTGTATGTTAGTAAGTCGTTTTGACCCGCAATACCGGTTTGGTCGAACGAGTTACTGGCGTTTATTGTTTTAAAGCTATCGCTAATAATAGCGTTATCAATCCAGGTTGGGCTATACAAGCCGTCTGCATTTTTCGCTTTCTTATACGCGTCTTTTAGGGTGTTACCATTCGGTTTAAGATCGAAACGATTAGAAGTGTAATCTCTATCGGTAATACGAACACCCGCTTTAACTGCTGATATAAAGTCTACGCCGACATCGTGGATTTTAAAATCAAATCGCAATGCCTGTTCTTCGTTATCTGTGTCTAACGTTTTGTGGAAAAACTCACGGAATACTAGATTGTCAGGGTTAGTCAACATACCAGTGTCGGCAAATACGTATGAAGGTATACCGCCGCCAGTTGTCATGCTTCCTGTGCTGGTATGCGTAACAAGATCTAAGGTAGGATCTGTTCGTTCAATTGGACGTAAGTTAAATTCTGATGCGGTTTGACGCTCTTCAGATTTTGATATTGAATATTCAGCCGATAATTCAATGTTGTCAGTTACATTCCATTCAGCGCCAATAGCATGGGAAGTGGTATCTGATGTGGTGAAATCACTCCATGTTTTTGGAATAGTAAGCACACCCTCTAAATCGTAGTTTTGAAGTTCGCCATTGCTGTCATAGTAAGAGTCGATTCTAGGTGTCACGTTTCCGCCGACATCAAGAATTGAATAAGCAGCTTGGCCACCATCAAGTTTTGTCGCGTTCATGTCAACGTAGACATTAAGTTCTTCGCTGGTAGGTGCCCACTGCAACGATAATCCGAATGCAGTACGTTCACGTTGTTCTGTTTTCTGTTCTACTGTGCTTTCAGTTCTACGAATATATTTGCCGTTTGGACCGCCAGATACATCAACAGTGCCATCACCGTCTAAATCGATATCATTTTGTAAATCAACCTTGTTGAAATACTCGTCGCGACGTAATTCACGGTCTTGGTACGATACGTTAGCAGCTGCACCAAAAGTACCAGCGTCACCGAAATCCCAACTGTTACCTATTGCTGCGGTAAAGTTTGGCGCAACGTTTTCAGTTTTATCTGCATATTCACCGTCAAGAGTAATCGCAACTAGAGGCTCTGAAAGCTCTAATGGACGCACTGTTTGCATGTTGACTGTGCCACCTAAAGCACCTTCAATCATTTCAGGTGTTGGAGATTTAATCACTTCAACTGTTTTTAAGAAGCTAGCAGGGAAGTCATCTAAACTAATACCGCCACGTCCTGGGCCTGCTGTTGAGCGGCCATTAAGCAAAATAAGGTTTTCTGATACACCACGAATGGTGACAGATTCACCTACACCGAAATCAGATTCAATCGAAACACCTGTTATGCGTTGTAATGCTTCTGCAATGTTGTTGTCAGGTAATTTACCTATATCTTCGGCAACGATAACATCGACAATTCGTTCGTCAGTACGTTTGAGTAAGTTAGCGGCCTTTAAGCTGCCAAATATACCTCTAACGGCAATAACTTCAATTTCACTCGCCTTTACTTGTTCCGCTTCAGTTTGTGCTACAGGTTCTGCTGCAAATGCTGGCATAGTTAACATGGCTGTTAAAGTCGCGCCAAAAATCGTTATATTGTTGGCTTTGTTTTTAGCGCCACTGAACATGGCGCTTATTTTATTCAACTTCATAATTCCCCCCAAAGAAATCTTTTGTTTTGGTATTACCAATGTTGTTGTTTTAATCAACAGACACATTTATATAACACGTTACCAACAATTGCAATTAATCATTACCAAATTAATTTATTTGTCTTACCAAAATGCGTCAGGTAAATTTTTGTGTTGATACGCTTTCTATGCCAGCTATTATCGCATAATGCAGTAAGGCTCTATATTGTGACTATAGCGTTTAAAACAACCATGCGTAAGTTGAGACAGACAATATTTAGGGATATTAATGATAAATTAACGTTTAACCGGACTTAAAATAGACACTCAACTTGGTAAGGTAGGTTTTGATATTGGTAATACAATTGGGCGGGAGTTGTTGTCATTAATGCGGTGAACACATCAAAAAATGTTAATGTTATGCCGTTGTGGGAGGCGTTTGGCTTGTTAACTTGGCATCATGTTAACTTTACATTAACGTTGTTACAGACTGTTATAGTGAGCATTAGTACTGCATTCAAACGATATAACGTAAATAAACAAACAAGGGTCACACGAATGTGACCCTTGTTTGTTTTCTATCTTGGATGGGGCAATTATTAACTGCTTAACAACAGACTAATTTACTCAGTAAGTCATTTAACCCTATACACTCTGTGGAGCGGCTAGCTGTTCTTTCCTAGGCTATTACAAACCTTGCTGATACTGGGCGTTAGTTGAAATAGTCACCAGTTGATTAAGCTCAACTTTGGATTCGCTAACGCCTTTAAGGACGTTTTCGAAGTGGGCGACGAGCTGAGTTTTATCGATTTCTGCTTTTGATCCAGAACCAATGTTGGTGAGGTCGATAAAGAACTCATCAAATAGATGTGATAGATCTTCAACGGCTTCGATGTTTAAAAACTGCTCGTGGTTATAGATGCTCGGGTAACCGCCTTTTTGTTTGTCTACTGCAAACGAAATACCTTTCACATTAGTGATGGTAGTGGCTTTTTCACACTTGAGCATGCAACCGTCTTCAATGCTGGGCTTATTACAGCCTACCGTTTGTTGGAAAAAGCATTGTCTGCTGGTCATCATCAAAATGGGATGATAGATGCTGTAAAGAAGCTTAAAGTTTTCTGGTCTGGCGATGTTTTTAATTTGGTTGCGATTGATCTCGTTCGAAATAAACGCACCAGCACAATTTAATTGCTCTTGTAATGTTAGCAAGGCATAGGAGTTAGTTGTGTTTAAAAACGGACCTGCAATCCACTCAATGTCCATTTCATAGGCTTTAAACGCGACGCCGGTATTGTTGGTCACAATACGCTTAGGCTTAACCACTTCTAAAACTCTTACAGCTTCGATGTAATCTTTGCCAATAAGCACGGCCGGAAACCATGGAATTAATCTTGGGTTACGCAAGAAAATTTCGATGTACTTGTCATCATTTTTCTTAAAGCTTTCTGGTAGCTTAAAGTAAATATCGGCGTCGGTAACATCACACAAGTTGACATCTTTTTCGTCACTAATAAGCAAAGACAGCGTAGGTGCGTCGGTTACTTTTGGATGCTTAGGTAACTTGGGTAAGGTTACCGCCCCTATGTATTCTCTTTGTGTTAACTGTAATAACAGTTGGTTTTTAAGCTGTGTTAACTGGCTAAACGGTAGACTTAAATCAGCCTGTAAACCGTCATAATTAAATGCTTGTAACAAGTAGCCACTGCCTTTTAAGCTTTTAAAACGTTTCTCAATGGCGGCTTCATCAACGCGTGACTCTGTTGCTTGGGTCAGCGAGATAGATGATTCAATTACAAATTGTTGATCTGGTGTGGTCACAGCGATCGACAATGGTTGATCGACTTGACCAGAAAATGCCAGTGTTAGCGTTGGCTTAGCAATGCTTAGGTGATTAATTTTTTCGGCAACTAGCTGCACAATGGCGTCTTTTTCTGACGACAGTGTTTGTTGTGCTTCTTGAATTTGCACTACTGATATTGCGTTACTTTTATCGTTAGCATGTTTAAAGCTGTTATCGCGTGGATTATCGATAAACATGTCTTTGGTGAGATTACCCTTTAAAAATGAGTTGGTAAAATCACGGTTGAACACTTTATGTAAGTTCGAATCGTCTGCTAATAGCTTGCCTGTTTCGATAAATTTGTCGATCTGTTTGCGCCAGCTATCTACCACGGTATGCACGTATTGAGCGCCTTTGATTCGGCCTTCAATTTTGAGTGAGTCAACACCAGCATCAACCAGTTCAGGTAAATCAAAGTAAGCTGAGTTGTCTTTTA
>NZ_JACJFI010000307.1 GCF_014164505.1 Shewanella sp. SG41-4
CAAAGATAATGAGACCAAAACCTTTAACTGTTTTGATGAATTATTTAAGGATAAATCGGTTCCTTACCAATCGGTCATCAAAAATAATGAAGCGCTCAGACATATTTTAACACTAGCAACAGACAAGCTTAAAATCATCAAGAAGGTCAATCCTAATGCCGCTGGACTGATTGTTTCTTCATCAACAGAGCATGCTGCATATATCTTTAACATGCTTAAAACTGAGTTTAATCAAACAGCTCAAATTGTTACGTATAAAGAAAATGAACCTTCACATAGAATAAATGAATTTCGGAACAGTTCGATCAACTGGATAGTCAGTGTTGGGATGATAAGTGAGGGAACGGATATTCCACGTTTGCAAGTATGTTGTCACCTCAGTAGGGTTAAAACTGAGCTCTATTTTAAGCAAGTATTAGGCCGTATTTTACGAATGACCACATCTGTTGACCAACAAGCGTGGCTATTCACTTTTGCAGAGCCGAAGCTTGTAGAATTTGCAAATCGTATAGCAGAAGAAATACCGGATCTGCCTGTAATATATAGTCCCCCCGTCAATGTTAGTCCGTCAGAAGCTATATCGTTAGATAAAGATGAAGTTATGAAAGATAACATTTCACCTAGAGATACTAGCAAACTAGAAGTTGGAAGTAGCTTTAATAAAAAGCCCTTGCAAGTCGATTCACTGGAGATAGTCACACCTAAGAATGCTATAGGTTTAGTATCTCAGTCTTTTGAGCTTTTAGGAGGATTTAGAGAAAAAGTAGTGTCCACGTTCGATTCGCCATTCTAGGACCTAATTTTGAATACTTATAATACTCAGTATCGGATTTCAAACTTTAATTATAATTAATAATATAGTTCCCTAATGCATCAGACGATTCCCCACAAAGTGTCTACACATTTTATTAATATTGATAGGTTGCTTTAGAATCGGAACTAATAATTTTTTGATACATATTATAGTTAAACCAAACACGTTTTTGGACATAAATCAGTTAGAGCCGAAACCCTATAGCCTCCGTTTCGCATTACCATTAGTAATGATTATCTTAACAAACCTTGATAGCATTCACTTAGGGAAGAATGGCTAGCTGTTAATTCTTGAAACCAAGAAGCTAACCAGAAAGTTTAGTTAGGAGTTCTCAATGAGCCGCCCTGTGCGGAGCTGCATGCAGGGTGTTGTAGGGGCTGGATTAGATACCTTCGACTACCAGATTATGTTTTATTGACATTTGTATGCGTCTGCTTGAGCGAATGGAAGGCTAAAACCGCGATCAACCACTATTGACGCAATTACAATTGAGTTTCCTTTTAACTCTGCTGTTTTATTTCGTAACTTGTTTAACATATCGCTTTTTGCAGCGGCTAAGCTTGTGTAGGTCAGCCCACCTTGAACTTCAATAACTGCCAAAAATGTACAAGAGGTTGTCCAATCTTTTTGTATTTCACGTACCTGTGAACCAGCTGAACTTAAATTAGCAGAGGCTGTACAACTTGATATCAATCAAGTAGAAGATAGTTTTTCGGATTAAAAAGTGATTGTTTACGCGCACAACCAACGCTGGCAGTTGGATGCGCCTTGTCGTCGTTTTCGGTCCAAATGTTCGCAATATTCCGTTAATGCAGGCAAAGCTCCTACCGCACCTTTGAATAATACCCCAAACTCTGTAGTGATTTTTAACCAGTTTTCAGCAGGAATATTCAGCCTATTATTGTGGCTACTTGAACTAATGGCACCGCGTTTATCCTCTCTAATAATCCTGCCTGTATCTTCACCAGCATGATGTAGGCTTTTACGCTAAACATTAAGCCATTAGGCATGTTTACACGCTCATTACCCATAAAAGCTAATAATTCTGCAGGCTGCTCACCTTTTATGGCTGAGTTTATTCGACGTTGAATACTGGTGTAGTTTGAGGTTTCAGGGGTTGCGGCCATTTTGGCACGAATGGGCCTTTCTATTAATAAATAATGGTCGACATAGGCCATGCAGGCTAATACTGCAGCTTCATCTAATAATGCTTGGCTATTTATAAAAGAAAAGGTAAACCGCCCTTCTCGCAAATTCATCGGGAATGAATTTGAACGGCTTTAGTTGGCCCGAAGTGTGAGCTCCATGGATGGCAGCGAATGGAAGCGGCCAGTACACTTATCTTCTTTATTGGCCATTCTGGCAATCAGCTCACTCAAGGAGCGCATAAACCAACTGATATCGACTAAGCGTTGTCGGTATTGGCTGATACTGTCATTAACTGCTGTTGATTCAAAGTCATTCAGATTTTCACCTTTGACAAACTTGTGTGTCAGTAAGGTACCTTTTAAACCTTTATGCCACTGCATCGGCAAGTATTTACCTGACAGTGTTTCGCTTTATCTGCACCAACTTTAATCACCACATGCAAATGGTTGCTCTCTGCTTATTAACAAGAATGCGTAAGCACATATATCAATGGCAAAGATGGTCGCCAGATCAAGAATACGGATATCAACCCACTCGCGCCGATGTTCAAAGTTATCGCCTGTTGAGTTATCTATTCCGCAAAGAAAAGCCTTACACACCACACGCGAACAGCAGTGGCAGCTTTCTATATACAGGGATAAGGCGTGTCATTTAGGCTAACCACTGTTTGTCTTGGTCTGGCCATCATTCATTACCTGCAAGTAAATATCGATAACTAAAGACTAGAGAAATGGCTAAATATTTCCCAACAATTGTGGGTGACCATATTTTATCAAACCAATCAAACCAATCAAATAATTCATTAAAAAGGGGCTGACTAAACTTGTTGCAATCAAAAATAGCGCTTATTCTTTTATTATTCGAGGACAATTATCTGGGATGAAGATCTGATGAGCGCTTTTAATCATGAAGTAGCTGAAAAACTTCGCGAAATTGGTATTTTACTAAAAACACAGCACGCTAATCCTTTCCGCTATCAGGCCTATTTTAAGGCGGCGAATACCCTGGATAATCTGACTGAAGACCTAGATGATCTGGTGCAGGCTAAAGGCATGAAAGGACTGACTGACCTGCCTACAATTGGTACGGGGATTGCACAGTCTATTTATGAATACGTCGCGACCAGTCGTATGAGCCGTTTGGAAACGCTGCAGGGAGAATCAGATCCGGTCGAATTATTCCAATTGATACCAACCGTCGGCCGGACGCTGGCACAGCGCATTCATGACAGTCTGCATCTTGATACGCTCGAATCACTGGAAAATGCCACTCGCCATGGTCAGCTTGAGCAGGTTAAAGGTCTGGGTGTTAAACGTAAAGAAGCCATAGAAGCCTGGCTGTTAAAGCATCTTAACGAACGCCGGCAACCATTAAGACCGGGGCAACAGTCAAACCTTGTCCCCATCCGCTTATTGTTAAAAGTGGATGGCGAATACCGCAGCAAAGCTGCTGCCGGCAAATTGCCCTTGGTGACTCCCAAACGTTTCAACCCTGAAAATAAGGCTTGGCTGCCCATATTGCACATAACTCATGAGCACTGGCATTTTACCGCACTGTTTTCGAACAGCGAACGTGCCCACCAATTGGATCATGTTTTTGACTGGGTGATCATCTATTTTTCTGACGATAACCATCAGGACGGGCAGTATACTGTGGTCACTGAACCCCATGGTTTTCTGCTAGGCAAACGGGTAGTCAGGGGCAGAGAAGCAGAGTGCCAAGAATTCTATGAAGCAAATCAAGAAAGGTAGAATGAACAGCTCTATTATTGCTATAAATTTTAATTATGTGTTCGTCCAGCCAATAAATATAACCATTTTTTACGCCTGAAAATTTACCGCTGTAGTGGTCAACTAAAATTGGCCACGGTTTTATAAGTTTTCCAGTAAAGCTTTCCGACTCATTCGGAGTGAGACCGCCATTGTATTGGTGTGGTCTAATTTGGCTGTAGTATCTAATTATATAGCCAGCCATGCTTTGCCAAGCTATTGAAAAGCTGGTTATTAATAAGAACTCTATCAGAGCCGTGCCGAATAAACTAGCAAGAAAAATTGAAAAGTGTGTATTGAGACTGATGTTTTTCGAAAGTAATTAGTAACTGGCTT
>NZ_JACJFI010000308.1 GCF_014164505.1 Shewanella sp. SG41-4
AGAACTATATGCGTCCATAGGTGACGGAAAAATGTTTCATAATGGTCGACATTTTGCTGCTTGGTGCGGATTAACACAAAGGCAAAACTCAAGTGGTGGCAAAACCATGCTGTCTGGCATCACGATACCAAGTCACTTGCACTTATGCAGGCTAAGGTAATAAACCTCACACTACCTGTAAGCACAAAAGTGTCAGAGAAAGCGGCTATTCGTTATCAAGGTCATAAAATTGGTGAAGTTTCGCAGGTTAAACTAAACCAAGATTTAAATACTCTTAACGCACAAGCTTATATTTATGGTCATTACGCAAACCATTTTAGTGCTAGCGACACAGAATACTTCATTGTCGACGCACAAATTTCTTTAGCGGGTATTAATGCCCCAGAAACACTGTTAACAGGCCCTTATATTGGGGTTATTCCTGGTAACAGCGCAGAAATTATCGATGACTTTGTAGCACAACCACACTCAAGCTTTGAGGCTGCCGTGCCTAAAGATGCATTAGCATTCCAATTAGTTGACGATCAACTTGGTTCAATTAAGGTCGGTACACCGCTATTTTTCCGTGGAATTAAAGTCGGACAAATTGATGGGTATAGGTTGGATGACTCAGGTACAGAAATTACGTTGTTTGCCCATGTCAATGCTGAATATAGTCACTTAATTAACCAGACCAGCCAATTTTGGGATGCATCTGGTATTACCTTAGACGTCGGTTTATTTTCGGGTGCACAGTTAGAAACTGGCTCATTAGAAACTATACTCGCCGGTGGTATCGCATTTGCGACCCGAGACACAACATCAGACAGTAACAGTATCAATACAACTGACCGTTTTACATTACACCAGAGTATGCAAGATGAATGGGCGCTATGGCGACCTACACAAGCTAAGTAACTTCATCTAGCGATAATACCGATTCAAACAAAAGCAAAGGCCGATATCTCTATCGGCCTTTTTATTTTTATTACGGTCCAAATTTTAATAATTGATGTTTAGCCATAAAACCAATAACACACACCAATAGCGGCACTAATACCTGCTAAATCTGCTGCTAAACCGCACCCTAGTGCATGACGACCATTACGTATCCCCACTGAACCAAAGTACACCGCCAACACATAAAACGTCGTTTCGGTACTGCCTTGTAAAATAGCCGCTAGTCTACCCGCAAAAGAATCAACCCCATTATGACTCATGGTTTCAAGCATCATCGCCCGCGCGCCCGAACCACTAAAGGGTTTCATAAATGCTGTTGGCATCGCATCAATAAAGCGCGTATCTGCACCTAATGCACTCACGCCACTCGCTAACAGCTGTAACGCATAATCTAACGCTCCTGAAGCCCTAAGAAAACCAATGGCTAATAACATCGCCAGTAAATAGGGGATTAGCTGGATTGCTTGGCTAAAACCCTGCTTAGCGCCATCAACAAACTCATCATAAACGGCAATTTTGCGATAACCTGCGACGAGAATAAAACTTAAAATCAGCAACAACAGTATACCGTTACCTAACACCATAGACATTTGGCCTATCGCATCGGCTGATAATGTCACCAAGTAAGCGATCCCAGCCATGAAAACACTCATAATGGTTGCAGCATAGGCCAAAATAACACTATTGAATAACGAGATACGCTGCACTAATGCAACAACCAACAATCCCACAACGGTGGAAACACTAGTGGCTAATAAAATGGGTAAAAAGATATCAGCAGGATTAGCCGCACCTTGTTGGGCACGATAAAGGAATACGGTTACGGGGACTAATGTAACTGATGAAGTATTTAACACTAAAAATAAAATTTGAGCGTTGGTTGCTACTGATTTAACAGGGTTAAGAGTTTGCAGATCATGCATCGCTTTTAAGCCTAAAGGCGTCGCGGCATTGTCTAGGCCCAACATATTAGCTGTAAGATTCATGCTAATGCTGCCATAAGCGACATGTCCACGAGGAACTTCCGGCATCAGCTTAGACAGTAAAGGTTCAAATATGCGAGCAAACAACCCCACAACACCGGCCTTTTCACCGACTTGCATCAACCCCATCCATAACGCTAACACACCGATTAAGCCAAGCGAGATGTCAGCTGCTAATTTTGCACTGGCAAACAATGCTGTCACCGACTCGCTTAATACATCGACATTGCCATTCACTAATTGGATCGTGATAGACAACGCTGCAATGATAAAAAATAATAACCACACTCTATTTAACACACACCACTCCATTAGCCTGTCGGTTTTATTAACGTCAATATACAGTAATCATTGCCGATCAGGGGCTACAATTCCGTGATATGATCGCTTCAATTACAGCAAAAATAATGTATCGTTTATTATTATGGCCCAATTAAATACAAACTTTATCAATCACATTAAGAAAGAGTTACCCGCTCACTTATCTTTAGAAGAATTTATCGCCTATTGTGATAAACCGCTTCGCAAATCCATTCGGGTGAATACACTTAAAATCAATACCGCACAATTTGTCGACATCATGACAAATGCTGGCTGGAAATTATCTCCAGTACCTTGGTGTGCAGACGGATTTTGGATTGAGGGTAAAGATGATATCCAACTTGGTAATGCCATTGAACATATTCAAGGGTTATTTTATATCCAAGAAGCCAGCTCAATGCTGCCGCCGACCGCACTATTTTCTAATGGTACTGCCGCCGAAATAGTCTTAGATGTTGCTTCTGCTCCAGGTTCTAAGACAACGCAAATAGCAGCCTTAATGAATAATAGTGGCTTATTAGTGGCTAATGAGTATTCAGCCAGTCGCGTTAAAGTATTACACGCTAACGTGTTACGCATGGGCGCCAGCCATACCGCCCTGACCCATTTTGATGGCAGAGTCTTTGGTGAATATTTATATGAATCGTTTGATGCAATTTTATTGGATGCCCCTTGTGGCGGCGAAGGTACGGTTCGCAAAGATCCCTTGGCATTAAAACATTGGGATATCGATGATGTTACTGCGATTGGTGAAACCCAAAAAGATCTTATCGAATCAGCATTTTTAGCGTTAAAGCCAGGCGGAGTGTTAGTCTATTCGACTTGTACTCTAAGCCAGTTAGAAAACCAACATATCTGTTATCACTTACAGCAAACTTACCCTGATGCGGTTGAGTTTGTGTCACTGGCTGCGTTATTTGATGGTGCAGATAAAGCATGCACTGAAGATGGTTTTTTACATGTTTGGCCACAGATTTACGACAGCGAAGGATTTTTTGTCGCTAAAATTCGTAAAACAGCCTCGGTTGAACGAGTAAAAAAACAGCCGAAATCACAAAGAAACTTTCCTTTTAGCCCCGCAAACGAAAAGCAAAAAGCAGAGTTAACACAATACTTTCAAAACAACTTCTGTCTCGAGTTACCCAGCGATGACGTAATCATGTTGCGTGACGATGAATATTGGTTATTTCCAGTCCAATTTATTCCTTTTATAGGCAAGATGCGTTTTCAGCGTATTGGTATTAAGCTCGCTGATGCGATGAAAAAAGGCTACAAAGCTAAACATGAAGCCGTTATTGCTTTATCGGCAGCAGCGCATAATCCAGCAAAAACAATGGAATTAAGTGCGTCACAAGCACAAGATTTTTTAATGGGTCGTGATATTGCCACAAGTACTTTTGATCAACCCACACAGCAAGAGTTAGCCATCATGCCACAAGGCGAAATGTTAGTGAGTTATCATAACGTCGTGCTTGGGGTTGTAAAACATTTAGGCCATAGACTGAAAAACAATTTACCGCGTGAATTAGTCCGCGACAATGTTAATTTAAGCCTGTAACAGAGTCAGCTATTTTAATCTAATAAAAAAAGAAGAATATTATTAATGCCTTACCGTAACATAGAGACCTAATTAATTTTATTGACTAAATTTTATGCAAAAACAATCTGAGTGCCTATAATTAATCCATAATCAATTCAGTATTTGGCATCTTAAGTTGTCTTAGGATGCCACAACAGTAGCGCAAGGCTCTTAATCGAGCCCTTTCCCTAGGCCCAAAACAATTGGATAGTTTTGGGCCTTTTTTTATCTTTTTA
>NZ_JACJFI010000309.1 GCF_014164505.1 Shewanella sp. SG41-4
CTTTTTCTCTGAACCTTCAAAAAACATTTGTAACTACTCAGCACCTGTTCTAATTAGAGATGTTCGTATAAAAATACAACGTAAATTCTCAAGAATAAGCAATTTATACATAACTCAAGGCAAAAACACATAATCTATTTATTTGAATGAGAATTTTCAACGATGGTATAGGGTTAAATGACAACTGCCTGAGTAGTTGCAACCACTTATCAACTTAAAAGCCTAGCAACCTGAGGTCACTAGGCTTTTTTTATAATAAGTTAATATCGCCTAGTCGATAGATTAAAAATCTTCTAAGTAAGTGTAACCTTTAAGCCCTAACTGTAACTCTTCTAGAATGCTGGCACGCTCATCTTCAACAATATGTTGATTCACAAGCTCTTCATAAGTGCGCATGAAATCAACCGCATCTAAATTCACATAACGTAAAACGTCAGCAACTGTGTCGCCTTCTAAAACAGATTCAATCTGGCTTAAACCACGCTCATCAATGCGAACAACAGCAGAGTTAGTATCGCCAAACAAGTTATGCATATCACCCAAAATCTCTTGGTATGCACCCACCATAAAGAAACCTATCAAGTATGGGCTGTCGGCACTCCACGCTGGTACTGGTAATGTGGTTTCAATTCCCTGTCCATCTACGTATTGGTCAACAATACCGTCAGAGTCACAGGTAATATCTAACATAACTGCACGGCGCTCAGGTGCTTTATCTAAACCCGATAATGGCAACACTGGGAACACTTGATCAATACCCCATGCATCAGGCAATGACTGGAATAAAGAGAAGTTAACGAAAAACTTATCGGCTAACTTTTCATTTAATTCATCAATCACTGGACGGTGATAACGGTTATTGTTACTTAATAATCCCTTCACTTCATGACAAACACGTAAATTAGCTTGTTCTGCCCATGCTCGGTCAGCCAAACTTAATTGACCCACAGCAAACAATGAATGCGCTTCAGAAATATCACTTTGACTATCGTGATAAATTTCAATAATCGCACGTTGATCAAAACGACCACTTATTTCTAACCAAGATTGCCACATATTGTGGAGCAATTGCGGTGCGTCTTCACTTGGTTCTTGGATATTCTCTGGAAGGTACGCTTCAGTACCAATAACATCGGTAATCAACACTGCATGATGCGCCGTTAAATGGCGACCAGATTCAGAAATAATACGTGGCATTGGTTGCTCGTATTCATTACATAAATCGGTTAATACATTGACGATATTGTTAGCATACTCATTTAAACCATAATTCATTGAGTTATTGCTTTGACTACGAGTGCCATCATAGTCAACCGCTAACCCGCCGCCCACATCAAAACAATCAATACTGGCACCGAGTTGGCGCAATTCACAGTAAAAACGACCTGCTTCACTTACACCTTGGCGAATGTCACGAATATTTGCAATTTGCGAACCTAAATGGAAGTGCAGTAACTGTAGAGAATCAAGCATATTAGCACTTTTCAATTCAGCTATAACTTTCAACACTTGTGCTGCAGACAAACCAAATTTGGACTTTTCACCACCGCTAGCTTGCCATTTGCCTTTGCCCTGGAAAGCCAAACGCACACGTAAACCTAAACGTGGTGTAATACCAAGCTTTTCAGCTTCTATTAATACCATTTTAAGTTCTGACATTTTTTCCAGAACGATATACACCTTATGGCCAAGCTTCTCGCCAATAAGTGCTAAACGAATATATTCTTTATCTTTATAGCCATTACATACAATGACTGAACTGGCTTTTTGCGCCATAGCAAGTACAGCCATTAATTCTGGCTTACTACCGGCTTCAAGTCCTAACTGAGGGACTTCTTTTGATTTTTGGCTAGCTAAAATTTCTTCAACTACCGTTTTTTGTTGATTTACTTTGATTGGGTAAACTAACAAGTAATCATTTTGATAATCGTACTTCTTAATTGCATCATTAAATGCTTCGCATAAGCTTTCCACTCTATGGTGTAAGATTTGCGGGAAACGGACTAATACCGGTAACGAGACACCTGCTTCGACCATACTTTTGGCTAATTCATTTAAGCCAACTTTATGATCAGGATTTTGTGGGTTAGGTGACACTGTCACTTCGCCATCCTCACGAATACCATAAAAACCTTGGCTCCAGTGAGTCACGTTATAACCCGAGCGAGCATCTTCGATAGACCAATCAGACATAATTATTTTCCGTATTTGTATCAAAGTTAGCAGTTGACCAAAAGTGGCTTCTGCTTGTTAAAAATCCAGATAACACAACAATGCTATCCAAGAAATAAAATAGTTTATTCAGCACTATTATGGCTGTAAACCTGTGACAGACAAAATAAAGCGACTATAAAATGGCCCAATATCATATCGTCATTGTTATCAAGTTTCACATCTTCATATAATGAGCATCTTACGCAGAAATTCACAAAGCATGCAAATTTTGGCAGCTGAACATTGGTTCGCTGCTGTAACAAGTATTTTACTGACTAGGTCTGTAATTAGTTCATTTTCATTTGATAACCAACCACATTTTTAGCCTTTGTAAAAACGGCGCAATTAAAACCTGCAATGGTGTGTAATGCAAGTTAATTACCGATTAATTACCATAAAAATTCGTCTACAATCGTGGTCATAAACTTCAACAAACAAGGCGATCAGCCCAAATGATTTTCGATAGCGATTAATTGGCACAACGTGAGCTTAATTTACGTGTATAATTACGTGTTTTTCTTAAGATCATCTTTTCATTTTTAATTAAAGTAGAGTCATTCATGATACAAATCGGTAAACGTTATTCATTAGAAGTTGTTAAACAAGTTAATTTTGGGGTTTATCTAAATGCTCAAGAGCTTGGACAAGTCTTGCTTCCTAATAAATTTGTCCCTACCGGTTGTAATGTCGGTGATATGGTAGATGTGTTTCTTTATCTAGACTCTGAAGATATTGTGATTGCTACCACCCAAAAGTCGTTAGCTCAAGTGGGTGAGTATGCTTATTTAAAAGTGATAGCCACGGGCCCATTTGGCGCATTTTTAGATTGGGGATTAGACAAAGATTTATTACTCCCTTTTGGCGAGCAACATAAACCGGCTGAAGAAGGCCATTCATACTTAGTTTATGTACATGCTAACCATGCCGACGAACGTATTATGGCATCCTCAAAACTGGATAAGTTTGTCGATAAAACAGAAGCTCACTACACAGTAGGTGAACAGGTTAATTTAATCATCGGCGGCACTACAGAGCTAGGTTACAAAGCCATTATTAACAACCTTCATTGGGGCGTAATTTACACTAACGAAGTTTTCCAAAAATTGCGATTTGGCCAAAAAGTCACTGGTTATATCAAAACAATACGCAGTGATGGCAAAATTGATCTTGTGCTGCAAAAAGGTGATAAAGACGAGCTAGATAAAAATGCCCGTTTGATCATTAATAAATTGCGCAGTGCTAATGGTTTTTTACCACTGCATGATAAAACAGATGCCGATGTCATTTATGACAAACTCGGCATGAGTAAAAAAGCCTTTAAAAAATCAATCGGTGGCTTATTTAAAGCAGGTGAAATCACTATCGAAAGTGACGGTATTCGCCTAACTGTGTGAACAATAATCGATTAGCCTCGGTAAACTAGCCCAATCCTTTGAGAAAAAGCATGCCTCTGTTATACAAGTAATAGAATCATGCTTTTTATTAAAAGGATACTGTGTATGGAATTAACCTCACTAGAAGCTAGAGTTATCGGATGTTTACTCGAAAAAGAACTCACGACTCCTGATCAATATCCTCTGTCATTAAATTCACTCGCCTTAGCATGTAATCAAAAAAGTAGCCGCGAACCTGTGCTGTCTCTGAGCGAATCTGAAGTGAAAACGGTATTAGACGACCTTACCAAAAAACGCTTACTCAGCGAGCAATCTGGTTTCGGCAGCCGAGGCGTAAAATATAAGCATCGCTTTTGTAATACTGAATTCAGTGAATTGCAATTTAGCAGTGCTGAAGTCGCTATAATTTGTGTGTTGTTATTACGGGGAC
>NZ_JACJFI010000030.1 GCF_014164505.1 Shewanella sp. SG41-4
TATGTTGAATATGATTGGTGGTTTAATCGCTTATCAACTCAAAGAAAGTAAGCCACAACTCAATATCACAGATGTCGATTTCAATGCGATTTCTGTTATGGCTTAAACCGATCTCAGGTTAATTAAGTAACCACGGATTGAGCTGCAACATTCGGTATGCTTTACGCCAAGTACCGTCGACTAAAATAATTATCGCAGCCTCACTGGCTCCAGCCTCGGCTACAGTTTGGCTGTGCTCATTTGGATAAACCACATAAATCGGCTTCGTTTGCGCAGCTAAATAATGTTGCAGCTCAATAAAGTCCGCGGCAGATTCACCCACGTAAATTTTCATCTGCGGCATCACCAGTTTCAATAACCTCACGGTGTTCTTAGCATGATCCACTTCAGATGGATGCTGCATCACCAATACCTCGGTATTTGACGTCACCGGTTTGAGCGCATGACACACGCAAGCCGACTGTGGGTATTGGCAATGGATACAATAACTTCTGCTCATTTTTCGTCTTATTTTGTTGCGAATATGTTGTTGCAATTATATAAAATTGAGTTCAATATGCATCGCTCTAAATCATAAAATCTCAAGGAAGAACCGCTATTATGACAAGAATTAAGACAACAACAATGACTACGATGTCTATTGCATTAATGCTCGCACTTTCTACAAGTTCCGTTTATGCCGCTCAAGATAATGCCTATCACCACGAAGCTGAACTAAGCTTTTTAGATTCTGACGATGGCGGTGATGGCCTATTTAATGCTAACTATCGTTATTACTTTAAAGCGGTTGAACAAGCGGAAAAGCCATATGTGCTAGCCGATTTTTTTCACCAAGGTTCAACTGTTGCGGCTCGTTACTCTACTTCTAGTTTCGATGATATATATGAACTGTCAGGCCAGTATGTTTTCGACTCTAACTGGTTCGTCGGTGCAAAAGTAAGCCGAGTCAATTTTGATACTGGTTCAGATAGCTCTACCATTTATTCAGCAAACTTAGGTTATTTTTTCACGGACCATTCGGCATTAACCCTCAATTACAGCAGAATTTCTGATTCTGAATCAAACACCTTTACATCAACAAGCTATAGTTCTGAGCGTTATGATAGTAATGACGTTGATGTTTTCGGCCTAACATATGAACACTTTATTCCATTGCAATCAACTGCAGGAGTTATGCTCACAGGTGCATTTACCTATAGTGAACAGCAAAATACAAGTAATGCTTCAAGCACCTCGGTCGATGATTTAGGTCAAGTAACAACCACAGATTCTCAAATGTACTTTGGGAACAATAACTATAACGTTGCAATCAATGCCGATTGGTATATCAATAATGCATGGTCTATAGGGGCTGTTGCTGAACAGCGTTATACCGAAACTGATTATGACATCAGCGGTACTACTTATGACAACCAGGGTAATAATGACCGAACAGACACTTTGACAGGTATAAACACACGCTACGTCTGGCGTTTTGCCGATGTGTTTTCGGCTAAGTTTTCACTTGACCATTCATATTACAATGGCGAATATGATAGCGAATCACAAACCAGCTTTAGTGTAGGCGTTAACGCCCGTTTCTAAGTATCATCATATTGGGCAAAAAAATACCCGCGGAATGTGGTTAGCATTCTGCGGGTTAAAGGTGATATTACTAAAGCTAATTAGTCATGTTGTAACTGTTCTTGATGCAGATGGCTTAAACGGTTCATTGCCATAATGATCAGCAATACTGCACTAAAGCCCCCCATCACAACAGCTATCGCATAGGGTGCTGGTATATCGGTTAGTTGGATCAACGCCGTCAGTATTGATGCCCCACTCATTTGAATACAACCTAACATCGCCGTCGCCGTACCTGCTCGCTCACCGAAAGCCGACAACGCCATACTGGTTGCAGGGCCAAGTAAAACAGCAAAGCCAACACACAAAATCATCATCGGAGCCATAAACGCTATTGCGGCTGCTAATCCTTCTTGGGGGCCAGCAAAGTACATCGCAGCTTCGATAACAGCAGCAAGCAACATCAACGATAATGCCACGACCACTCCCGGACGGTTACCAATACGCTTAACCAACACTGGAGCAGCAAAACACGCGGCAATATTGACCGCAGCATTAAGGCCAAATAAACCGCTGAAAGTTAATTCTGAAATACCTAAATGACCAATTAACCACACTGGCGAATAAGACACATAACATAAAATTGATGCCATCGCGATCATGCAACAACTGGCATAAAACATAAAATGAGGGTCGCCAATAACCGGCTTATAGCGGCTCCAACGGTATAAAGGCCCTGTGCTGTCAGTATTTAATGGACGCGTTTCCGGAAAACGGAACCCTACCAAAAACAACACAAAAATGGCATACAAAGCCATA
The DNA here is from genome assembly GCF_014164505.1 of Shewanella sp. SG41-4. Lineage (GTDB taxonomy): Bacteria > Pseudomonadota > Gammaproteobacteria > Enterobacterales > Shewanellaceae > Shewanella. The sequence continues at coordinate 2,383 of NZ_JACJFI010000030.1, forward strand.
AAAATGAAAGTAGAACGCCAGCCAAACTGTAATGCTAGTAAGCCACCAAATGTTGGAGCTAGTGCGGGTACCACACAAATGGCGCCATTGAGATAACTGTACAGCGACACACTTTCTTTGCGGGAATAGCAATCACGCACCGCACTAAATACCACAATAGAAGTTGAACATGCCGCTAAGCCTTGAAAAACGCGAGCAATCTGCAACACTTCAAACTCAACCGCGTAAGCACCTAATAAACTGCTAATGCCATAAAGTACAATTCCGAATAACGCGACAGGTTTACGGCCAAAACGGTCAGCTAACGGGCCAATTAGAATTTGTCCTACGCCCATCGCAAATAAAAATAATACTAAGGTGGACTGTACTTCACTGTTAGATACACCGTACTCCAACGCCATTGCAGGCATAGACGGCAGATAAATATCAATAGCTAATGGGCTTAAAAGCACCATAAACATTAACAGTGGCAATAAGTTACGACGCATAAACTTCTTTCTCTCAAATTTTTAATACACAAAGGTCACCCTTAATAGGGCGCTATAGTAAGCCAAATGGAGGTATGAATGAAAATGATATAAAATCCGAAGTGAATTTCCATTTGAGAATATCACATGAATTTAGACAATCTTGCTCGAGTCGATCTTAATCTATTAGTCATTCTACAAGTATTACTTGAGGAGCAAAGCGTTACTCGGGCTGCTCATCGCTTGCATGTGAGTCAATCTGCTGTCAGTAAAAGCTTAAATCGGTTGCGAGAAACACTAGACGACCCACTGTTTCAACGCACAGCACACGGCTTAAAACCAACCGCACATGCTGATGCATTAAGACAGCAACTGCCGTTAGTGTTACAAAATTTATATCAGCTCACGCAACCGCCAACCTTTCACCCTACGACCAGTAACCGTCAATTTTCATTCTCGATGGTCGAAAGCGCATATGAAACTCTAATACCCTATTTTATCGGGCCATTATTACAACAGGCACCGTTAATAAAATTAGATTCCTATGTTTGGACCGAAAAATCCATGCAAGACCTACAGCAAGGACAAATCGATTTTGGCATTGCAGGTCGAGACATTCTGCCTCAAACCGATGTCAATATTGACAAAGTACCTGAAGGCATCGAATCGCAAATATTATTTAACGACCATCAAGTTTGCTTGGTGCGTAAAAATCATCCTATTTTACAGGCTGTAAAAGATGGTCACTGGGATCAAGCTCACTACCTTAACATGTCTCATGTACAGGTAAGATGTGAAGGTAACGATTGGTGGGCACTCGATTACCACTTAGCCAACTTGGGCTTACATCGTAACCTATCGACCATAGTGCCAGATTTTTATGGTGCAGCCAGTGTTTGTGCCCATACCGATTTAATTTTTACTTTACCCTCTAGCTTTGCTAACCATGCACAAAAATTATATTCGCTGGTGTCCATTCCTTTACCTTTTGAATTTATGCCAATGGCGTATGTATTTTTATGGCATGAACGAAATAATCAAGAACCGGGACATCAATGGTTTCGCAATATTATTTTCAGCAGTGTCGATAAAGCCATCGCGAACCAACATATCAGTAAACACAATGGCTAACATTAAGCCTAGATTGAACTTTTAGCTCACTCAACGCTCGAATAAAATGACGACTTAATAGATAGCCACCAAGCAAACTTGATGGACTACCTAATAGCCAAGGCTTTGAATAAAATAGGATTTAAAGTTAAATTTACATGCAAAAATAGTGCGACGGCTTCACAAAATAGTGCAACAGCTTGAAAAAATATGTCCATTGGCAGCATTAATATCAGTTGTCACAGTCTTGATCTGCAAACTTCATTTAGGCTCATAAATGGCATGTCTTACTTGCGACTCAAACCCAATGCCAAACAGACTCAACTCATTAGACTTGGATCTCAAGCTTAAAACATTAACTAGGTTTAACGTGACATATTATGTCCAAACATTGCAAGCTGTACATTAAGTCATCGTTACTAATTTATAGGTAACGTCTTTAGACACCTATTTTCAGACCAAGCGCATTCAGGAGCCACCATGAAATTTAATCAATCATTCCACACTGCTAATTTGAAAAGTCGATTCACGGCTATGAACCCCATTTTGGCATTATTGATGTTTTTTAGCATCGCATTAACCACAATTGTGCTATTACCCTTTTTATTGTTACTAGGCTTATTAAGCTTTATTACTTTACAGCTATTAGGTAAAAAAATATTGCAGAGAAACCAGTCACAAGCCCAACAAGGTGATATCTACCAAGACCGCGCTGATGTTCAGCGCGAACAAGCAGCACCTTATGCAGATATGTTTAGCCGACCTAAATCGAATCAAACTCAACACACTGGTCGCACATTCGAGCATCAAGCAGATTAACTAACCGTTAGATGCGTTTAGTGACAACCTTACCGCTTCTAGCCATTTTTCCAAATTGGTATTGGCTATGGTTTATCTTAAGATTACCGTCATTAGTAGTCATTCCTGCAAGCTATTAACGATATCTAAGCCGGTAAAACCTTAAATATTCACCAAAAATATCGGCTGGCTATGTTTATTATTTATGTAAAACATAAAGAGCGGCTAAACACTAGTCACCTCTTAGGCATTGAATCGCGCAGATCAAACCCCAATGTTATTAGAAGGCGGGCAAATAGAGTAGCAAATGATGCTGCAACATTTGCCAGTAATATAAGCCAAAAATTCGATACTGAGGAGAAGATAAAATGAACAAAACACTCATTTTAGGCGCAAGCGGACAGATCGGTAACATGGCGACAAAGCAGCTATTAGCAGATGGCCAATCAGTAATAGCGTTAGTGCGAGATAAAAATAAATTGGCTGATATCGCCAGCGATAAGAAGCTAGACATAGTTGAAGCGGATTTAGAACAGGACTTTAGCCAAGCATTTAACGATTGCGATCAGGTCATTTTCAGCGCTGGCTCAGGTGGTAAAACAGGTGCAGACAAAACTATGCTCATTGATTTATGGGCGGCCTGTAAAGCCATTGATTACGCAAAAGCCGCTAATGTGTCACATTTCATTATGGTCAGCTCTATCGGCGCTGACGATCCCGACCAAGGCTCAGAACAAATGAAGCCTTACTTAGTTGCCAAACACATGGCCGATGAATACTTGATCAGCAGTGGGCTTAACTACACTATATTTAGACCGGGTTCATTAACCGATGATCGTGCCACAGGTAAAGTCCAAACCCAACGGCCGAGCAGCAAAGAAAAAATGACCATTCACAGAGAAGATGTTGCTCGCGCACTGACTTACGCTGTAGGAAAACCACAGCTAGGCGGCAAAATCTTTGAATTATTTAATGGCAGTAAATCCCTCACTGATATCCTAAATTAATCCATTCAGTAGGCATTCGCCTAACAACGCCATAAACACTTAAACAACATTACTGTTATTTACATAATAAAGAGTAACATCTCATGTGTGCGGGCTTGTTCAACACTTGGGATAGGACGCGGCTTCGCGCGGCCTATCCTTATTTGATAGGTGCTACTTGTAACCCATCAAGTTTATTTCTATTGATGATACAGAACTAGAATCAGAAAAATCACGGCAGACGACTACTTTTGTGAACGTTTTTTCTGTTTCAATATTATATTTATCTACATCAGAGCTACATCTCTGTAGGAATACTCCCTTTTCATCACGAATTACCACTTCAATCTTATACATTTCAAAATTAGTCATCTGAGTAATCTTGTATTCACCCGCGACGACATAATTAGAACCTTCTAGGCGGCTGACTTTACTAGTTACCTCAAAACTTTCTATTTTTGTAGGATTGTAACTTTGCATTTTCTCATATTCACTTGGATTAACATATTGAGTAATTAAAATGATGATGGTTATTGATAGACCAAAACCTAAACCCCATAAGAATCCATTTTTAAGATTATCCACACGATCTCCTTGTATGCCTAACGTTTTAGTATTTATGCGTTGCGCTGTTTGCATGGCATAAACAGCTTGTTGTACTTGGCCGATACCGAATCTAGATTAATTAGTACACTTTATGCTTTTGGTATTTGCTTTTTTTGATGCTGGCTCTGGGTTACAGAGCAGTTTTTGTCAATTGATGTTGAGTAGAAGGTAAGTTTTTCATTGAAATCCCTTTTCATCGTGTTTTCCTTAATTGAAAATGTACAAATTCAACTCTGAACTTGAGGCCGTTGAAGACTCTTTACAACAGAATGCCTGAGCCTGATAGGTCTTCCTCGCACATATCCATGTAGGCTTAACCAAAACCAAATGAATGACCGGTTAGTCGACTTTCACACCGTATTTTTATGCTTGCTTTGAGCAAATAAGAGCAGAAATACACCAAACATTATTGCTATGTCTGCAACATTAAAAATACCTGTTCGAATAGAGCCTATACCGATATTTAGAAAATCGATAACGGCACCATTATTAACTATCCGGTCGTAGAAATTACTTATACCACCAGAAAATACTAACGATAAAGCAATTAAAGGTACAAGATGCTGTTTGGCATTTGATACTAAATAAACCAGTAAAGCCAACAACAATGTACCGACAAAAACCACAAAAAGCCAGAATCTAGTTTGTTCCGATAAACTATTACCTAAACCTAGAAATGCACCAATATTTTCTGTGTAACCCACTCTGAGAAGGTCATTAAGGTAGCTCGTCATTTGAAATTTAGGAAGATGTTCTGCCGCTAATAACTTCGTACCTTGATCGCAACCTACGTATGACAGCGTCACTAAAACAATAACTAATAATCTTTTCCAAACGTCCATATTTACTTTACACCTTTTCTGGCTACTTACGTTTTAGTATTTGTTCATTGAATTGTTTATACAGCACAAATCTCTTGTTAGACCAAAACGATTGCTAGCTTAGGTTAATTGGTTTAATTTGCTAATAGGAATTTAATTGTTGGTGTGGACTCTGGGTTACTGAGTAAATTTGCAGTAACTGATACAGAGTTGCTAGTAAGTTTTTTATTAAAATCCATTGTTATTATTGTGCTCCATCACATCGGTCTAACGCTAGCGGATTCAATGAGCATAATACACTCAACTGAATTCTCCTACTGCTCTGCGTTGCAGCTTAATTCAACAACTAATTGAACAGTTCACTCAATAAAGTCGACCACATAAGTTATTGGTCAATATTTTTCATTGCTTAATATCTTATTGATATAAAATAATTTTTGAACAATAGAACACATATTACATACATTAAAAATAAGTACGCCACTTCAAAGATTACCAGCTAAGCGAATACATGACCGGCAGTAGTAGAGACAACCCCAGCCAGACGATGATGGTTAGCGGGACGCCCACCCGAACAAAATCGATAAATTTATAGCCTCCCGCATGCATTACCAGCAGGTTAGTTTTATAAGCCATAGGGGTGGCATAACTCATATTGGCACCAAACAGCACAGCAATAACAAAGGGTTCGGGATCAACCTGCAGTTGCTGCGCGATACTGATAGCAATAGGGGTACCTATGACTGCAGCTGCATTATTGGACACAATATTGGTCATAATGGCCATTAGCAACATCAGTCCAGATACAATAACCGCCGGAGAAGCCCCTGCGGTTAACGCGACAAAGACTTGTGCTAAATACTCTGCACCACCGGTTTTTAATAATGCCGCTCCCATAGCCAAACTCGCCGCCACAATCAAAATGACCTGAGTGCTTAGCGCCATAGAAGCATGACGCCAGGTTAGGCAGCGTGTGACCAGCATAAGCAGCACACCCCCTACGGCGCTTATCGCAATGGGAACATCACCAAATGCCGACACAAGAATAATTGCCGCCATAATCAGTAAAGCCGTTACCGCTTTATCCGTGTACGGAAGATCTGCGGTGGCATCGAGCACTAATAGCTCACCAGCACGCTTAATTTCGCCAATGGTATCTTGATCTCCCTGTACTAAAAGAACATCACCAATGCGCAAACGGGCCTGTGCTATTTTTTCACGCAGCGTCTCTACTGAGTTTCCCTCTCGATGTATTGCCAGCACCATTAATTGATAACGATCATAAAAGTTAAGTTGCCTCAAGGTCATACCAAGCAAAGGAGAACCTTGCATCACCACTATTTCGGCAATCTGTTGCCCTTCACCGGATAATGGATGCTCTTCGTCCACTGGCGTATCTCCGACATAAAGCATGGCATCTAGAGCACTTTCCAGTTCCTTCAAATTTTCCGGAGTGTCATTCACCATTAACCGGTCTCCAGCCTGAATTTGCGCATCGGGCAACGGTACAACATAGGTTCCAGTACCCCGCATAATGCGTGATACTTCCAGCAAACCTGAGCTCTTTTCAATAAGTTCGGTTAATGTCTTACCGACTGCAAAACCGTCTTCCAATATAACCAGTTGGGCAGTAAATATTCTTGGGGAGGTATCGCTGAGTATGGCCTTACGAGTAGGCAGTAAGCGTGGCGCAATCAACCATAAATAAACAATAGCAATAGCGGCAACGATTGCTGCCGGTACAAAAAAATCAAACATCTGCAGTCTTCTTAAGCCCATATCTGCAGCAACTGAAACAACTAACAAATTAGTCGAGGTGCCAATACTGGTACTCATGCCTCCCACCAGAGTGGCAAATCCCATTGGCATTAACATCCCAGAAGCTGGCTCTCCGGTTCGCAGCGATACACTGATTAGAATAGGAAGCAGCAGTACGACTATCGGCACATTATTAACAAATGCACTCAGAAAAGCGCCAACCAGCAAGGTCAGCAACATACTCAATGCTGGGCTAACAAGCCATAAGCGCGCCAGAATTCGGCCAAGAGGTACTAGCGCTCCGGTGCGCACTAAACCATTTCCGGCAATCATTAAGGCACACACAGCCACCAGCGCTTCATGGCCAAAACCACTGAAAAACTGCAACGCCTCAAGATGTTGCCCCTGCGAATTGACGTAAGGAAAAACTGTAAAACCGATGCTCAGCATTGCCAGAATAAACAGACTCGAGGTCTCTATGGCAATAGATTCTCTGGTAAATAGAAACAGGGCAAGCAACACAAGCAATAACACAGCCAGTGCATGCGCATCAGGAAGCGGTGGCAAAGTCATTATATTCATTGCTGGCACCTGTCAGTTAACCTTTTCGATTGGTATGAACATGGTAAGGCTAGGCTTGCTGTGAAGTTTTTCCACAAAGCGCTTCAAAGCAGGTTGAGATATGTTGAATATATCACTTAAATATTAGCCATTGTTTCTAACTAAAGCGAATTGAAGGTACGCGCTACAAACTTATCTACGATGAGTCCTTACTGGCTAACAACCCCCCAACGTAAAAACAACCTCAAAGTAAAAAAACCATAATAAAGCAAACGTAATTTACGCGAGTAAGCACTTTGCCTGTTGCAAGGTAGCTAACTCATCTTCCGTTGGATTAAGCGCAATCACACTGTCAATTTGCATCTGTAACGACTGCCAAAGCGGCTCGATGACCTGGCGCTGAATCTCATTGGCGTGCAAATTAGCTTGTTGTAGTAAATATGCTGCTTGTACCACATCGATACGGCCTAAAATTCCGTCGGCTAAGGCGACACTCAGTTCAATCATCGCGGTGACATTACGGCCGTATTTAATCACCTCATGCAAATAGTGTTCAGCAATATTAAGTTGCTGTTGGCTAGCGTCATCATCGTGCAAGATATCACTGCTGCAACGTAACATCGCATCCAACTGGCCTTGTTCGGCGGCTTCTTGCATCCATTGTTGGCTCGTAGCGATATCAACTTGGCATCCTTCACCTTGTTCAAGCATCAGTGCCAAATGATATTGTGCATGCGGGTAACCGGTTTGTGCGGCTTTATTTACCCATAAGTAAGCTTGTTCGAATTGCTGGTTTTGATAAAACAGCACCCCAAGGTTTGACATTGCTTCAGCATCTTCTGCATTAGCGGCTAATGTCAGCAATGTTTCGGCTTGATTAATATCCACTTCAAATTGATCACTGCCCACCAGATAAAAGAAACCTAACAAGGCCTGCGCATTAACAATACCTTGTGCTGCCGCTTGCGCAATAAACGCCTCGCCCGTCGCAGGATTTTCCGCACCACTATAGCCGTGCAATAAGCTCACACCATGCTCAAACAATGCCGCTTGATGATGAGCTGATGCAATATGAAACCAATGTGCTGCTTGGGCAAATACATCCGCTGACGTTTGTTCAACCGTGGTTGATATTGGGCTTGGAGTGTTTGATTCTGCTGAATTTGAATTTGAACTTGAGGATGTTGAGCTTGATGATGCTGAACTTGAATTTGAACTTGCTAAGAGTGAACCGTCTGTGGTTTGCGCCAACGCGCGCTCTTGCTCTTGTAGCATTAATCCTTTGGCTTTAAGTGACATCCCCACTAAATATTGTGCTTCGGGATCATTCTTCATCACTGCGCGATAGCATAAGTCGCGGCCAGCATATGAATCAAATGCTTCAAATTGATAACGAGGAGTAACGCCTTGATGCAAAGAGGGGTATAGCTTTTCAATTAATTGCAAAATTTGATGGATCGACTTTTCTGCGATGCTAACAAGTTGAGTTTGGGTTAAATGATATTTTTCAGGATGCGCACCGCGATTACCATCACTGCGTAATCGGTGTAACGCCCGCACTGCGGCAACATCAATAACACGTCGCTGATTCAGCTGCTCAATACGATCATATAAGTTTGCTGAGGTAAACGTTACTCCATGCTGCACCGCTAATTGAGCGGCGAGTTTATGGGTAAAGCTTCGAATGTAGACTAACGCTTGGGTAGGAATATCGCGTACATAACTTTTAGCTAAACGATAATCGTCGCTTAATTCAGCAGAGAAACCATTAATAAACTCAATATCATTTAACAATGGTTTCTCCTTTTAGCGAGTTGATTGAATATTTATCCCTCTGCTTTATCAGCATCCGGTGTTTTACGATTAACCATATACAATCTAAATAACGCAATATTAACAAACAAACCTAAGAACGAAAATGTAGCTTCTACTACCAGTTGTAGTGGAAAACCAACTTGCATTGCCACTTGTGAAAACATGCCCGCTAATAGAGACAATGGCACGTACAGCATTAATACCGCAATGGTTTTAATCGTTATAGGGCCACTGAATTTAAAGCTACTCTTAATCGCCTCTAAAGGTGTTAAGCGTTCCACCACCACCATAAAATTCACATAGGCTAGGCGAGAAAACAAGTACAAGCTCACGATTAGGCCAATCAGCCACAGTGAGCCAAACGCAGCAAAAATCATCACCGGCGCTAAAATAGCTAAACCTGAAAATACTCCAGCCAATAATAATGGCGGTACAAACGGCAAACTAGCTTTCAATATTTGTGCCGGCGCAAGATCGTGACCTTGAGAGCGAAGCTCTAAATACAAGGTTAATGCGGCAATTAAAAATGAAAAAACCAACAATAGCACCATCATTGCCGCAGCATGAACAGCGCCGAATTGTGGATTTTCAGCATCAGCCTGTAGCATTTCATTACCGAGCCAAAGTTGAATAGCGACTTGAATTAACAGTAATGGCAAAGTCAGTACAGCAAGCTGACGGATGTGGTTTCGAAAGAAGTTAAATGCTTCAGTCAAAATTGCAAAAAATGACATGTGGGTTCCAGTAATCTATTAACAACGAATATTGCGCTTAGGATACCCAAAAAAAATGCATTTTGCACAAGTCTAATGAGCAAAAATCGCGATCATCTGTCGCATTTATGTAAATCAGGGTAAAATGCTGCCTAAGTTTAGACATTGAGCCACATAAAAGGACACTCATTATGAAATTAGCATCCGCATTACCGGTACTGTTTACCGTGCTCGCATTCTCTGCACCAACATCTGCGGGCTGGTTAGACAACGTGGCTGAAATAACTAAAAAACCAGTAACAGAACAAGCCAAAACCATTGCACAGTCTGAAACAATAGAACAATCGGAAACAACAGAGCAGTCAAGTGCTTTAGTCGGTAACGTTATGTCACAACTGGGGTTATCTCAAACCCAGGCTGAAGGTGGATTAGGCTCGCTACTTAGCTTGGCTCAAACCAATTTAGGTGAAAATGATTTCAGTCAATTAAGCAACAGCATCCCTAATGCAGACGGTCTACTGGCAGCAGTACCGACATTATCATCAGATAACGGCATGTCAGGATTATTATCTAAAGCAGGTAATTTAGGCTCTTCGTTACAAGGTAGCGCAATGGTATATGATGCTTTTGAAAAACTTGGTATCTCAAAAGAATATATTACCCCTATGGTAGATATCGCTAAAAACTATCTCCAACAGAGTGGTGGTGAAGGTACAGTTGATTTATTAATGAAGGGCTTAGGTTCAGTCTTATAATCGTTGTTAAGACGGCTTAAGACTTGCCACTACACCTTGCGTTAACATTATTTAATCCCAAGCTATTCGCTTGGGATTAGCATTTTTGCTAGCATAAAAATGAATCGTAACATTGGAAAGAGTAATTATGATCGCCAAACTAAAGCAATTTCTCCAATCGCATACTCAAGAAAGTAGCCCTGAAGATAAACAGAAAAACCTCAACCTAGCCGCGGCAACCCTACTGCAAGAGGTTGTGTACGCCGACGAAAATTTGGCTGCTGCTGAAGCGGCTTTACTGCCCGAAATGCTCATCAATACTTTAGGCATTAACTCAGAAGAAGCGATAACCCTTATAGAAGAGGCAAAACAAAGCCGTAAAAATGCCACATCTTTGTTTGAATTTACCGCCGAAATCAATGCTCAATTTAGCATTGATGATAAACAAAAATTACTGCTGTCAATGTGGAAATTAGCTTATTCCGATGGTGAATTGTCGCAATATGAAGACCAAATTATCCGTCGCACAGCTGATTTACTCCACTTAAAGCACAGTGAACTGATTCAAATGCGCAATATCGCCATGGAAACGCGCTAACTGATAGCCAATTAATGTTGGCTATCACTCATCAAATATTTACGGGTAAGATGAGCTTTTTGCCACCACATAAAAGGGGCAATAACCACTACCAATACGATGGCGTAAATCATATTACTGCCAAGCGCTATACCTAAACCAACACAAAATAAACAACCTGCAATCACCAACGGTAAGTATCGTTTACTGAGTAATTTAGCCGCCGACAACATCGCCAATAAGTAAATAATCACAAACACGCCATTACTCCAAGCGATTAAGTCTTCTAATTCTTGGGTGCTGTAAAAGGTCACAATAATCACCACCGCCATGGCGCCTAAAATGGCAAACAAGGCTCTAAAAGGTACTCCGTGAGGATTTAGCTTATCAAAATAGCGCGGTAAAATGCCTTCTTTACTGAAACTCCACAATAAACGCGCAGCACTAGCGGCATACACATTCACGGTTGCTAACCCACTGGCAATGCCCAATACTCCGATGATATACGCGCCATAGCCGCCCAAAAAAGTATTCGATAATAAATAATCAAATGCCGATATCATCGCTAAGCCGTCACCCTCGGTTGGTACCATTAGCAATAAAAAAGTACAGGCTAAATAAATAACGCCCACTAATACGGTGCCCATCATCATTGCAGGCAGCAAATCTTTATCGGGTTGGCGGAAATCACTGGCAAGATGTGTCATGGCTTCAATGCCTAGAAAGCTCCAAAAACCAATACCCATTGCTAGCATTACTCCACTAAACTGCGGATGACTACTATGCGCAAAGGTTTCTAACTGATCGACGTTTAACCCGCTGGCACCAAATAATATTGCTACTACCGATACAATCAACAAGGTTAATGCAAACTGTAATTTTGCCGACACCTGAATACCTTTAATATTCAGCAGCAATAACACAGCCACAATTAATAACTCTGCGACTAATTGACCTAGTCCAGAAATTGATATCAATGCTTCTAAAAATTGAAAGGTCATTAAAATTGCAGCAGGCGCGCCGATGGGGATCACTAATAAAAAGATCAGCCCGATAGTTCGACCCGCTGTAGCACCAAATGCTTTTTCAATAAAGTAAGCGGGACCCGCTGCATGGGGAAATCGACTCGCTAATAAACCAAATACTAATGCGACAGGGATAATCGCTACCGTTAATAACAACCATGCCAATAACGAGGCTGAACCTGCTACCTCTATGGTCATTTGCGGTAAAATAAATACTCCGGTGCCTAACAATGTGGTGGCCATTAAGCCAGCGCCTTGCCAGCGTCCTATTGTTGCGGTCATTTGATTCATTATCTTATTCTTGCTGTGATATATTGCGATATTATAAGGGTAAACCACAAAACATTCTGCGGGTTAATGAGCTCAAGTTGCTTTACTAAACCGACAATATGACGGGTAAATGGTAGTTTACCGTCATAATGACCGAATATGGTTGTAACACTCAATTATCGGGATTTAAATCATTGGATAAATTTGATAAAGCGATTATAAGCGAATTACGCCAAAATGCTCGACAGAGTATTTCGTTTATTGCTGAGCAAGTGAATTTGTCACGCAGTGCTGTGACTGAACGAATTAAAAAATTGGAGCAAACAGGTGTTATCCGTGGCTATCAGGTTTTACTGAGTGAGTCGCAAAAACAAGGTGTGTCGGCATACTTTGAAATTCAGCATCGTTGCGCCCGTTGTGCTGAAGTCATCCATATTTTTACCACAATTCCAGAAGTGATTACTTGCCAAGGCATTACTGGCGACATGGATTTATTGGTTTATGTGCATGCCAATTCAATGCAACGCTTACATGAAATTCGCGAATTTATTGATGCTCAAGCTGACATCGTCAAAATTAAAACCCATGTAGTCATGAGCGAATGGATAAACAACCAAGCATAAAAAAGCTCTGTATAAACAGAGCTCAATGGTTAAGTGCCTTGACTAGGCTAATTGCTTACCTATTTCTAGCCCTTTACCTCTAAGCGCGAGGAGCTTTTCGGCTAATCCGGCCATATCCATTTTGATGATACCAGCCTTGTGATTCGTTATATCTGCCAACCAAGCGGTAAAAGATTCGTCATCTCGTTGATCATCCCAATGTGCAAACACCTCGTGCGACAAATAGATAACGGCAGCCAGCTTAGATGCAGGCTTAGCGTTAAGCGGTGCGCGTTGATGCTCGATCCCTTGCACTAAAGAGGGAGTAAATTTCCATGTTTTAGCTAATAAGGCACCAACTGATGGAGAGTCAAAACCTAATAAGCTCGTTTCAAGCTGTTGCTTATCTGCCCCTTCAGCTACAGCAGCTCTGATTTGTGCTGCGACCGAAGGCTCAACAACCGCAATCAGTAAATCACCAATATTGTGTAAAATTGCGCAGGTAAAAGCTTCATCTGGTGCAACGCCACAACGTGTGGCTACTTCTTGTGAATACAGGGCGACTTCAAACGTTTCACCCCAGAATTCGGCTAAATCAATACCTTCTGCATTAGGTATTGCACCAATAACCGCAGAAGCAATAACTAACGTCCGCAACGTTTGCATACCTAATCGAATCACAGCTTCGTCAATAGAACCGACTTCACGACTGCGGCCAAAATGAGCTGAATTAGCTAATCTTAACACTCTGGCACTAATGAGGGGATCTTGGGCCACTTTGGCAGAAATGCTCTTAACGGTGGTATTTTCATTATTAACCGCATCTAACAACTCACTTACCGCTTTGGGTAAACGTGGTAATTCATCGACTCTTTTTAATAATGCAGCAGATTCCATATTCCGAGGATCCTTGTTGTTATTGTTTTTACTACTATAAATAAATCATATTAACAACATTAGCACAACATAAATAAAACAAGAGAGAATAAGGCTGATATTGGATTGTAACCTTAACAGCTTATTTCGCTGATTTTGGATAAAAATCTGCGCTAAATCTTAGATATAACGCTAACTTGGCGTTACACTAATATTCGTTTATTTATTTGTAATATGAGCCAGTATGCAACAACAGACCAGCGCCGATATGAATTTGTTATGGGGTCAATTGATCTTGGAAGAACTTGCACGCTTAGGGGTTAAGCATGTATGTATGGCACCAGGTTCTCGCTCAACTCCGTTAACATTGGCTGCTGCTAGTCAAACCCAGCTCACCCGTCATATTCATTTTGACGAGCGTGGTTTAGGGTTTATGGCTCTTGGACTGGCAAAAGCCAGCAATGCACCCGTCGCCATCATTACCACCTCAGGCACCGCAGTGGCTAATCTGTATCCAGCCATTATTGAAGCGTGGTTAACCCATGTGCCATTGATTATTCTGTCTGGTGATAGACCCCCAGAACTGATTGATTGTGGCGCGAACCAGGCGATTATTCAGCCAGCTATATTCGCCCAATATGCTAAACAAATTAACTTACCAACTCCTGATCTTGGTTATCCAGCTAATGCGTTATTGAGTACTATTGATCATGCGTTAGCTAATCAACATCAACCGGTACACATAAACTGCATGTACCGTGAGCCGCTATACCCAACAGAATTGGTGACATTAGCCCATGTAAAAAAAACGGCCAGTGTGACAACATCAACCTACCTTGCGCCATTAAACCAATGGTTTGAAAGCACTAAACCACTGACTCGCTATGCTAGGCTAGTAAATGCTGAGTTACCAACTACAGACACCTTAATGCGCTTTGTTCATGGTAAAGGTGTGATAGTAGTTGGCACCTTAGCTCCTGAAGATAATCCACAGCAAATAGTTGCATTAGCACAAAAGCTTGGCTGGCCAGTATTAGTTGATGCACAATCACAGTTGCGCCAGCATCCAGGCGTAATAGGCCACGTTGACCAATTATTATTAAACCCCAAAGCTAACAAACAACTAGAACAAGCTGAGCGGATACTTGTCTTTGGTGGCCGCTTTATTTCCAAGCGTTTACTCCAATATATTGCCCAACAATCTTGGCATAGCTACTGGCATATAGGTAAATACGGCGATCGTTTAGACCCGAGCCATCAATCTAAAGAATTTTACCAGGCCAGTGTTCAAGCGGTATGCCAATTACCTTGGCCACGATCATCACAAGCAAACTGGGCATTACAGTTATTACCGCTAAATGAGTCATTAGAGTCACTGTTTAAGCAACAAATCGACAATACAACCTTTGGTGAAGCGCAAGTTGTGCGTGCCATAGCATTGGCTCAAACAGATCAACATATACTGTTTATCGGTAATAGCTTACCTATCAGGCTCTATGATATGTACGCACCAATTGCCACCAACACACCGGCAATTTATACCAACCGTGGTGCATCGGGCATTGATGGGTTAATAGCAACCGCTTGTGGCGTAGCCGCAGATAGAAATGCACCTACAACGTTGGTAATGGGCGATCTATCCTGCTTGCATGATTTCAACTCACTGGCACTGTTAAAACAAATGACTCAACCATTTGTGCTGGTTATTATTAACAATGATGGCGGTAACATTTTTAATCTATTGCCAGTACCCAATGAAAGCCTGCGCAATGACTTTTATCGATTAAGCCACGGTTTAGAGTTTGGTTATGGCGCTGCTATGTTTGGTTTAGCCTATCGACAAGCAGATGATATTGAATCGTTTAATCAGGCCTACCAAGAAGCCTTTGAGTTTAATTGTGCCTCAGTGATTGAAGTCAATGTCAGCCCAACTCAAGCCAGCGAGCAAATAGCACAAATCAGTCAATGGGTGAAACAACACTAATGGTAATAATCCGTCGCTTTGGCCAACCACAATTACCGGCATTATTAATGCTACATGGTTTTTTGGGCAGCAAAGACGACTGGTCTATTTTAATGCCGCGCTTAAGCCAATATTTCCATTGTATTTGCATTGATTTACCGGGCCATGGCGCTAATGCAGATACCTTAAGCTCACCGGGATTACACCAAGCGGCCGAACTTATTGTCAGAAAAATGCATAGCATGGGTTATATGCAGTTTCATTTATTGGGTTACTCACTCGGCGGACGAATAGCGCTGCATATTGCAGATGGTTATGCTGATTCGCTCTTGAGCTTAACGCTCGAATCCGCTCATCCAGGCTTGCAAGATGCTCAGCAACAAGCCGCGCGAGCCAAAAGCGATAATATCTGGGCGAAAAAACTCCAGCATATGCCCATAACGAACTTTCTCAGTCTTTGGTATCAACAAGCGGTTTTCAATGACTTGAGTAAATCGCAAAAGCAGCAACTTATTGCCATACGCCGCAGCAATGATCCCCAACGCCTAGCCAATTGTTACATAACAACGTCTCTTAGCTTGCAGCAAGACTGCCGCACTGTACTTGAGTCGCTAAAGTGTCCATGTCATTTTATGTATGGGGTTGATGACAAAAAATTTGCTCAAGTGGCTATAGATTGGCAGGCGACACTGGCAGAGTCTGGTTTAGGCACTTTGCAGTTACATCCTTTGCACGCCGCAGGACATAATATTCACAGCCTGCATCCTCATTTGTTTACCGACACCTTACTGGGGTTATTGTGCTTAGATCCGTTAACGGATCCAAAGGAGTAACAATGTCATCAGATAACTCAACGATAACCAGCTGTACTCTGTATCAATATCAAATTGAGCTCAACCCTAGTTTACCTGTAGGCATACAACGAATTGATTTTCGTAAAGGGTTAGTGCTTACTATCCAGCTTAATAATCGACAAATGGCTTGGGTTGAAATAGCGCCATTATCAGGCCTCGATATTGATAGCCAACCAATAACGGGGTTTAGCCAAGAGTCGCTTGATGAGGTGATATCACAATTACTGCAAGTATTACCGAGTTTGATCGATCAACCCTTAGTGATTTTAGCCAATATTGCCGAGCAGATATCACTGCCATCATTAGCATTTTCATTAAGCCTATTGCATGCAAAACTAAGCCATCAATTACCTACTCGCATCGAAAACCCACAGACTCAGTTAGCTGTGGTGCCATTACTTTATGATGGAATGTCAGCACACGTTATTACCCAAAAGTTACAGACATTGGGCACAATCAACAGCGTAAAAATTAAAGTTGCTCAAACCAGCATGGCGAGCGAAATCCAATTTATTTATCAAGTGCTGGCAATCGCACCGCAGGTGACATTACGTTTAGATGCTAATCGAGGTTTTAGCCTTGAACAGGCTATCGATTTTTTAGCTTGTTTACCGAAACACAAAGTTGAATACATTGAAGAGCCATGTATTAACCCAAATGATAATATCCAAATGCACCGGCAATTAGAGATAAAATATGCCTTAGATGAATCGTTGAATTCATCTCAATTTGATCTCGATTCAGCATTACAGCAAACCGGATTAGGCGCATTAATTATCAAACCCATGTTATTGGGTTCGCTGGAAAAATTACAAAACATGATTAGCCAAGCTCATCTTGCTGGTGTGCGTTGTATTTTAAGTTCAAGCTTAGAAGCTGACCTCGGTATCAACGACTTACGCCTAGTGAGCCAAGCACTAACGCCAGATGAATCACCAGGCTTAGATACATTAAGCGCCTTTACTAAACCTTTGCTGTTAGCGACTTCTGGGTTATCAGCGCGGCTAAATCATCAAGTGTTGCAATTACTCACTCATATCGGCCAGCCACAAGACTCAGGCGAGGCAAATTTATAATGATGTCACCTTTGCATCAAGCAGCATTAAATCATCCAGATGCTATTGCTATTGAAAGTAGCCATAAAGCCGTCAATCCGAGCATCACGACTTGCAACAATACTTGCACTACTACTCGCGTCAGTTATGCTCAGTTAAGCGGTTTAGTTCACTGCGTAGTGCAACAATTGCAATCTCAAGGCGTTAAACATGGCGATATAGTGGCTTGTGTGTCACACAATAATATTGAAATGATTTGCCTATATTGGGCATGCATTGATGCGGGATGGATATTTTTACCTTTGTCACCTCGATTGGCTGATGTGCAGATTAATCAGCTTATCACACGCTTTGATATCCAATGGTTATGGACCGATAACGTCAGCAGAAAAACCGCGATTAAGATTACTCACTGGCTCGATATTGAACTGCCTCAAAAAATACCTCTGCCACCCAATCAAGCTATTGAGGTATCACCGCATCAAGCTTCCAATATTATTCTCACATCAGGCTCAAGTGGTACGCCCAAAGCTGCGGTACATTGTTTAACTAACCATTTGAGCAGTGCCAAAGGGGCTGCTACGTTTATTGCTTTAGCGCCGTCTGACGCTTGGCTATTATCGTTGCCGCTATTTCATATTGGTGGGTTGGCCATTATTCATCGTTGCACTTTGGCTGGAGCCTGTATTGTGTTGCGAGATCCCACATTAACACTGGCCGAACAGCTCACTGGTAGCAACATCACCCACGTGTCATTAGTGCCGACCCAAGCAAAGCAGATACTCCAGCAACATCCGGCGGCGCTTAACAATGTAAGCGCGTTGCTGTTGGGTGGAGGAGTCATTGATTCAACTCTTATTGAGGCACTACAACACCAGCACATTAACGCTTATACCAGCTATGGTATGACTGAAATGAGCTCACAAATTACCACGACTAACGCCAATTTATTAGGCCATCATGGGCATCCTTTACCTTCGAGACAACTGATTCTGAAAGACGGGGTAATTTGGGTAAAAGGTGAGTGTTTATTTTTAGGTTATTTAACCGAGCAAGGTTTAAGCTTACCATTAGATGATCAAGGCTGGTTTTGTACTCACGACAAAGGGCAGCTAGATCCAAAAGGACAGCTCAGTATTTTAGGCCGTATGGATAACATGTTTATTTGTGGCGGTGAGAACGTCCATCCAGAACAACTTGAAGCAGTGTTATTAACTCATCCCAATGTCGCACAAGCAATTGTATTTGCCGTAGACGATACAATTTTTGGCCACTTACCTGCAGCTATTATTGATTATTGTGTCGAAGATATTAGTGCTAATGCAATTGGACTCGATAGCGTTAATTCCAAAGCCTTTGATTTCAAGACCGTTAATATAGAGGCTGTAGGCTTAAAGACTGTTGATTTAAAAGCAATTGATATCGATAACATCAACTTGCAGCTGAGTCAGTTAGTTGAATCGACGCTGGCACGCTTCAAGCGCCCTAGACAATTTTTTTGTTGGCCAAAAGACATCGTCTCCAGTGGTTTGAAAGTGCCGAGAAAAAGTATCATTAATGCCATTCAAACTCAGATAGACGCAGCAAAAAAAAACGCCATAATGACACTGAACAACAACGACTAACCTATAAATTACTTCGGTTCATTTGATTGCACTAAATTCGATTACTCGAAATGGGCCTACACGAAATTGAATAGTTCTAAATTTAATGGACGAAAATTGAATAGACGTAAATTGGACACGCTAAGTTAAAAATCAATTAATGTTCATAAAATTGCGCCGCCCCAACATCAAATTTAAGCCATAAAAAAACCTGCCGTAGCAGGTTTTAATCTATCAAAAACGAATGCGCTGGAGTGTTACTCCATACAAGATTTAAGCTTGTTCATGGCATTCTTTTCTAACTGTCTAATTCGCTCAGCCGATACTTCATAAGTCGATGCAAGTTCCTGCAAAGTCACTTTCGTATCATCTAACCAACGCGCACGCAATATATGCTGACTACGCTCGTCTAAGGTTTTAATTGCCGATAATAAACGTGTTTGAGAGTCTGCTTCCCAATTGGCGTGTTCAACCTTATCTGCCACATCCGAAGAATGATCTTCTAAATATAATGCAGGGGCAAAATCATGATGGTCGTCATCGCTGTCATTGGTTAAGTCGAAGGCAGGATCTTGAGCTGCCATTCGTGATTCCATTTCGGTCACATCAGCTTTCGATACACCTAAATTCTCTGCAACCATGGTCACTTCAGCGTCACTAAACCAACCTAAACGCTTTTTAGACTTACGGATATTAAAGAATAATTTACGTTGAGCTTTAGTGGTCGCTACTTTCACGATACGCCAGTTTTTCAACACGTATTCATGAATTTCAGCTTTAATCCAATGCACCGCAAAAGACACAAGTCGAACACCAACATCTGGATCAAAGCGTTTAACCGCTTTCATCAAACCAATGTTACCTTCTTGAATAAGATCAGCCTGTGGTAAGCCGTATCCTGAATAACCTTTCGCAACATGCACAACAAAACGAAGATGCGACATAATTAATTGCTTTGCCGCTTGTAGGTCGCCGTTTTCTTGTAAACGCTTGGCGATGTCGTACTCTGTATCGGCGTCCAGCATATTTATGCTGGTCACAGACTGGATGTACGCTTCTAGGCTACTAGCATTATGCGGAACCGCCAGCGCCATTGATTGCGTTTGATAAGTCATTCGCTCTCCTACTACATTATTCAAAAATATATTTCAGCTAACTCAGTACGATGAATAAGGTCTCTTGGTTCACAACACAAGAGAGCTCTCTCGATTTAGCCGATAAACTATCAACTATATGACATCATATGTCAAATAAGGTTCTACTAGATGAACATTTTTACCGCAAGACCATCACAACGCAAGTGAACAAACGTTCATTATTGGAGGCTAGTTTTCATTATACCTCTGCAATTATGACGGTTCAATGCTACGTAAGTGCTGACGTACAGATAAATATGAGCCTAACCAGCCTAAAAATGATGCCAATAACACCAGTTTAATCAATTCTGTAAATGTTAATGACTGAATGGTTAATTCACTGCCGTATAAACCCAGTAACTCTGCTAAGGCACCATCGAGATACCACACCAATAAATTAATAATGAGCCAGGCTAAAATGCCACCGATGACCCCATACCAGATCCCAGTATATAAAAACGGACGTTGGATAAAGGCTTCGGTTGCGCCGACTAGCTTCATCACTTCAATTTCGGTTCGACGGTTCATAATCGCTAGTCGAATCGTATTGCCTATCACTAATACCACCGCAAGAACCAGCAAGGCAGCAATCGCCAACACGGTTTTTTCAAGTAGTTTAAGCAATGCTTGCAGACGCTCTAACCATTCAATGTCTAAGCGACCAAAATTAACTTCTGATTCACGTTCTAATTTTACCAGTAACTCACGCGCCCCAGCAGGGCTAGAATATTTAAGTGAAGGCGTTACAGTTACCACTGCGGGTAATGGGTTTTCATCTAAATATGACAACGCCTCACCAAAACCAGATAAGCGTTGAAACTCTTCTAATGCTTGATCGCGACTGATATAAGTGACCGATTCAACTTCGCGGAAGGCTTTAATACGTGACAATAAACTTTGAATAGATTGCTCACTGCGTCCTTCATTAATAAATAACGAAATTTCAGCGGCGCTGTTCCAAGACTGGGTAATATTTTCAGCATTTTTAACCAGAACCTGCAATGCAGCGGGTAAGCTTAAACTCACGCCCAATACAGCCATGGTCATAATGGATGAAACAGGACTACGCCATAGCTCACCCATACTCGACATGCCTTGTTGCACATGACGAATAAAAAACATCACAATGCGGCCACTTAAGGGTAATTTACTCCGAGTAATATTCACTTTTTTACTCATCGTATTGTCTCCCTACCAGCAGTAGAACTTTCTCCACCGAGCATACGTCCTTCACGCAGAGTAAAAGTGCGATATTTCATGCGCGCAATAAGGCCTAAGTCATGGGTGGCAATTAGCACGCTAGTACCCGAGTCATTAAAGGCTTCGAATAAGCGTAAAATATCCATCGATAATTTAGGATCTAAGTTACCCGTCGGTTCATCGGCCAACAACAAGGGGGGTTTGTTAACAATGGCGCGGGCAATGCCTACGCGTTGTTGTTCACCACCCGACAGCATTATCGGTAAATGACGTTCTTTGCCATATAAACCGACCATGTCGAGTGCGCCAGCAACACGCTTACGAATTTCGCCATGGGTGAAACCTTCGATCACTAACGGCAAGGCAATATTGTCAAATACGGTTTTATCCATCAACAAGTGATGATTTTGGAAGATCACCCCAATATTACGACGTAAATAGGGCACATGTTTTGGCCCTACATTGGCAATGTTATGCCCATTAATGGACACCTTACCTGCCGTAGCACGTTCAATAACGGTAATGAGTTTGAGCAAGGTACTTTTACCCGCGCCAGAATGACCGGTTAAAAAGGCCATTTCACCTTGTCGGAGGTGAAAATTGACATCCATAAGGGCCTTTTGGCCTCCTGCATAGATTTTACTGACCTGCTCAAATTGGATCATAAATTATTGGTCCGTTTTATCCTGGCTAAATAATGCTTCAATAAAATCATTGGAGTTAAAAGTACGCAAATCATCAATTTGCTCACCGACACCAATATGACGAATAGGAATAGAAAACTTATCGGCAATCGCAAAAATCACCCCGCCTTTGGCGGTACCATCTAATTTACTGATGGTAATCCCCGTCACGCCAACCGCTTCTTTAAACAACTGTGCTTGGCTAATAGCATTCTGACCAGTGCTAGCATCTAGCGTTAGCATGACTTCATGAGGCGAATCTGGGTCGAGTTTTTTCATCACTCGCACGACTTTTTTCAACTCTTCCATTAAGTGACTTTTGTTTTGCAAACGTCCCGCTGTATCTGCAATTAATACGTCTACTTTACGCGCTTTAGCGGCTTGTAAGGCATCGAATATAACTGAAGCACTGTCTGCGCCAGTATGCTGGGCCACTACCGGAATGTTATTGCGTTGTCCCCACACTTGTAGCTGTTCAACGGCTGCTGCGCGGAAGGTATCGCCGGCAGCTAACATGACAGATTTACCTTGGCTTTGGTACTGTTTAGCCAGTTTACCAATCGTGGTGGTTTTACCTACACCATTGACGCCAATCATAAGAATGACAAATGGGCCATTGGCGTTATCGGGAACTAAAGGAATAGCTACCGGATCGAGCATTTTTTGCATTTCTTCACGCATTAAATCATAAAGCGCTTCAGCATCTTTAAGCTGCTTACGAGATGCATGCTCGGTCAGGCTTTTAATTAATTTATTGGTGGTTTCAACACCCACATCAGCGATTAACAATTGCTCTTCGAGTTCTTCAAATAACTCTTCATTAATTTTTTTACCGCGGAATAAGCCAATGAAGCCAGAACCAATATTCTCACTGGTGCGCATTAAGCCACGTTTTAAGCGGGCAAACATACCCTCTTTTTGTGGTTTAGCTTGCGGTTCATCTTGTTGTGCTAACTCAATAGACTCTATTGGTGCTTGTTGCTCGGCTGCCTGTTGTTCTGCTAATTGCTGTGCGGCTAGCTCTGCAGCTAAGGCTTCGGTTGCTAAGGCTTCAGTTGCTAACGTTTCTGCTGCAATACGCTCAGCATCGACACGAGCTTGTTCTGCTCGTTCATTGTCGATACGCTCTTGCTCAAGACGCTTCGTTTCTAGATGAAGCTGCTCGAGACGAATCTGTTCAGCACGTTCGGCTTGTAAACGTTCAGTTTCTAAACGCTGAGTCTCTTGTGCTTGCTTTTGTTGCTCAGCCTGCTCAGTGGCTAGCTTTTCTTCAGCAATACGCTCAGCATCGATACGGGCGAGTTCTGCAAGTTCATTGTCGACACGCTCTTGCTCAAGACGCTTATGTTCTAGATCAAGCTGTTCAAGACGAAGTTGTTCAACACGTTCAGCTTCTAAACGTTCAGTCTCTAGTGCTTGCTTTTGTTGCTCTGCCTGCTCAGTAGCTAGCTTTTCTGCGGCGAGCTTTTCTGAGGTTAAAACATCAGCGGCCAACTTATCCGCAGCAATACGCTCAGCGTCGATACGGGCTTGTTCTGCAAGTTCAGTTTCAAGACGTTCTTGTTCAAGACGTTCAACGTCTAGGGGCGCTGTAGCTTCAGTTTGCTCTTGCTGCTCAGCTTGTTGAGATTGGTCAGCAGTCTCTGTTACTACTTCATGCTCCGCATCAACATCGAGTTGCTGCTGTTCTTCAACTTCAGGGACGGGCTTATCTTTACGAAACCAGGAAAAAAAACCTTTCTTTGCCATGTTTGCTACCAGTATTTATATGCTTAAAAATTCAGTTGAAGCCGTTTGTTGCATCTCTCACCAGTAAAATGATGAATACTCACATTTAATCACAAGTTTGATATAAAATAACGACGGTTCAGATTGTGGCATAGTCTACCACTTTCTTTTTTCTTTGTTCAGGCAAAATCACGAGGGTGAGATGGCTAAAAAAAATACCAGCAGCGGTCAGGTGCGGATTATTTCAGGTCAATGGCGATCTCGTAAGTTACCGATCCATGATCTTGAAGGTTTACGCCCGACAACTGATCGCGTACGTGAGACCTTATTTAATTGGCTTGCCAACGATATTCGTGGTGCCAGAGTGCTCGATTGTTTTGCCGGCAGCGGGGCATTATGTCTTGAAGCTTTATCCCGTTATGCCAGTTTTGCCAGCATGATTGAACTGCAAAAAAATGCTGCTAATCAGCTAAAACAGAATCTTGCCACCCTGCAATGTCAAAATGCAGAGGTTATTAATGCCGACAGTTTACAAGTGCTTGCTAAAGGAACTTCTAGTGGATTTGATATTGTGTTTATCGATCCACCGTTTCGTAAAGATTTAGCGAACAAAACCATTGAGCTACTAATGCAACATCAATGGTTAAACCCTAACGCACAAATTTATCTCGAAACCGAATCAGAATTAACCTCAGTCAATGTGCCTACTACCTGGGTTGCCTTAAAAGAAAAAAAGGCAGGTCAAGTATGTTATCGACTGTACCAATACCAACCGAACGATAACCTGTTATCGGCCGATTAAGTTAATGCCGATGTCTATAAACGATATTGTACTGATTGGTAAAACGGCCACTTTGTCGATGTGGTGTTTGGTGGCTTACGGCTTTTTTATTTTCAGCCCAGATGTCTCACACTTTATTAATGTGTTTGCCTGCATCACCGCAATAATGCACATGTTACTTGCACTAATCGCACGCTTACAAAATATTCGTAACAAAAAGCCTGCAGTACATTATCGAGAGATTTTTCTGTGGGGAGTATTTGCACTATTTGAGCAATATCATTCACGGCATTCTAGCCCGCTTGTTAACGGCATCA
>NZ_JACJFI010000310.1 GCF_014164505.1 Shewanella sp. SG41-4
CCACTGCTGGGCCGGGCTTTGGCGCGGCGGATGATTTGATTGTTTTTAATTTAGAACTATCTGAAGCCGAAATGTAGGGCTTAGTGATGGCTTGAGTTTGTATTGAATTAACATAAGGTTGGGGTGCTCGAATGGCTGCTATTTGACTATTATTTGTAGCCGCTAGATTAAGAGATTGCCCTGGATAAATAGTATAAGGAGGCGATAAACGGTTCAAACGAGCAACTTCGACAAAATTACGTCCAGCCCCCCAAGCTATTGAATAAAGCGTGTCACCTTTCCTTACTTTATATTTATCGTTTTTCAAAGAGCCTTTATGATAACGCGGACCATGATTTTTTGACGATAAGGTGTCTACCGGTGCAGGACGTTCAGCTTGAAAGCTGCATCCAGTGAGCATGATTGCTAAGACCACAAAGTTTGGCCAACCGGTATTCATCAAACAAAATCCTTAACGGGGAAATACGTGATTGTTAAGCTAAATGAGCTTATTCCAAACGAAAATATCAGTAATTGATAAGATTCATATCTATAGTGTTAACTAAGCCAAATCTCCATTAATAAGAGGAACAAATTTAACGGCCTCTATAATCTCAGATTGGAATGTTTTTCCGATACGGGTGATTTTAAGCAATTGCTGGGTGTCTTCTCCTACCGGAATAATCAGTACACCGTGCTCGGACAATTGTTCAAGCAATGCTTGAGGTACTGTTGCAGCTGCAGCTGTAACCATAATGCCATCGAACGGCCCACGGTTTGACCACCCTTGCCATCCATCACCATATTTGAATGCTACGTTGTGTAAATCTAGACGTTTTAGCCTTTGACGAGCTTGAATTTGTAATGCTTTTATACGCTCAATAGTAAATAATTCGGGAATTAACGATGCTAAGACAGCGGCTTGATAACCTGAGCCAGTTCCAATTTCTAGCACTTTTTGAGGATTATGCTGCAGCAGCAGTTCAGTCATTCGAGCCACAATATAAGGCTGTGAAATGGTCTGCCCCTGCCCGATGGGTAATGCCGTATTTTCATACGCTTTATGAGCTAATGCACCATCAAGGAACAATTCACGTGGTGTTGTTGCTACAGCATGCAATACCGCAGGATGTCGGATCCCTGCCTCGGCCAGTTTCTTGGCCAAATTCATTGCTGATGTAGAAGCTACGCGTGTCATATTTTTATTATCCAATCGGCTAATCCATCAAGTTGATTGTATGCCGTTAAGTCTACTGTTAGTGGCGTTATAGATACATATCCAGCGGCCACAGCACCAAAGTCAGTCCCTTCTCCGGCATCTTGTTCACTGCCAACAGGACCAAGCCAGTATATATCTTTACCCGCTGGGTCTTGGGTTTTTATCATACCTTCGGCTTTATGTCGGGCACCTAAACGGGTAACTTTAATACCTTTAATTTGTGCTACAGGTAAATCTGGAACATTAACATTCAAAATTTGATCACGGCTAATAGGATGTTCCAACAAGCCTTTTACAATTTTGGCAGCAAAGATGGCTGCTGTATCGTAATGAATTAATGATTTGCCAACCAGTGATACCGCAATAGCTGGTAAACCTAAAAATCGCCCTTCCATTGCGGCAGCTACGGTGCCTGAATATAAGGTGTCATCCCCCATATTCGCTCCAGCATTAATACCTGAAACAACAATATCGGGTTCCGTTTCACATAATTGCCTAATCGCAAGGTGAACACAATCTGTAGGTGTGCCATTAACAGAAATATAGCCGTTTTCTAAGTTATTAATTCTTAATGGATTAGTCAAGGTTAATGAATTACTCGCACCAGAGCAATTACGATCGGGTGCGACGGTTAATACTTGCGCAAACGCACTCAAAGCGTGAGTTAATGCCATAATACCAGGGGCTCTCACGCCATCATCATTACTGACTAAAATATTAATCATTAATTAACACTCTTCATTGGTTTGTGCTTGTTGTTCTGCAACCATTACTTTTCGTTGTGACTCTTGGACATCCTGATAATCAGCAAGTTCGCGAAGCACCGAAGTAGCATAACTCCCTGCCGGTAGCACAAATTCAAGGGTGACCGTATCAGCATCAAACTGCCACTTCATCCCTTGAGGTTCTAGTAACAATGGGCGTCGCTCTTGTGATAAACCTGCTTCTTCGAGCCCCTGCAAATCGATCGATAAATCAGCTAAAGGCGTTAGCTCTAAAGCTAATGCTTCACCTTGTGCTAAGGGTGTGCCCCTCCCCCAAAGAGGAGCGGAAAGTTGAATATCTTTTTCTGCTAAACGGGTCTTGAGGACCTCATCCCATACTTCTGCAGTAAAATAGCTTTTACTGCCAGCTAACATCACGCAATCGCCAGCTATTGTGTCAGCCTGATGATTAGCTAAACGAAATGACACCACCTGATTGAACACATTTGAGCGCACTGCAGATAAATACATGCTGCGTTTATGGCGATCTTTGATGTTTCGACCACCACTGAGCATTTGTCTACCTAATATCAAGTTTTTGCCATCATGGCCAAAGCGTTGCTCACCAAAATAATTGGGGACACCGAGTTTGGCTATTTGCTGCAAACGCGCTTCGACATCAGCAGTATCATTGATATTACGCAATGTCAGTACAAATCGATTTCCAAGTAAGGCGCCAATACGCAATTTTTTACTGTGACGACTGCTCGACAGAATGGTTAATTTATCGTCATTTAGCTCTGTCCACTCTGGCGTTTCTTTACCTGGAATACGTATGCCGAACCATTGTTCAGTAATAGCATTTTTGTCTTTCTGACCGGCGAAGGTCACTTCTTTGGGATGCACTTTAGCAAATTTAGCTAATATTTCAGCAACATATACGGTATTCATGCCATTTTTACGTACATGAAGCATATGATGCTCGCCTTCCCCTGTTGGGGTAAAAGGCAAAATTTCTTTAACAATAAAGTCGCTGTTATTGGTACGTAAATCAGCTTGGCTTATTGGTTTACCAAATAGGTAATGTAATTCTTTCATGTGACAGAACTCTCTATATTTTGTAGGTTATTGGCTCTTCATCAACACAACAGCTTCAACAGCAATGCCTTCTTTACGTCCAGTAAAACCGAGATTTTCGGTAGTCGTCGCTTTAACATTAATATTATCGATATCGGTTTGTAAGTCAGCACTTAAGCACTGACGTATGGCTTCAATATGGGGTGCCATCTTAGGTGCTTGAGCAATAATGGTGACATCTAGATTACCTAAAACAAACTGCTTTTGCAGTGCAAGTTGATAACAGTGTCTTAATAGCACTCGACTATCGGCACCAGCAAAATTAGCATCAGTATCAGGGAAATGTTTACCTATATCACCTAACGCCATCGCCCCTAATATCGCATCACTAATGGCATGAAGCACAACATCACCGTCAGAATGGGCAATCAGTCCACAGTCATAAGGAACAGTAACACCACCTAAAATTAGTGGACTATCACCGCCAAATTTATGTACATCGAAACCATGACCGATACGAATATTCATTTAAAAACCTTATCTTAACTTGCTTTGAACTAATATTAACGAGTGTGGTTATTTCAGTTAATTATTGCTGTGACATAAATAGAGTTGCCAACTGTAAATCATCTGGATGAGTCACTTTGATATTATCCATTCGGCCATTAACCAATCCCGGCATAATACCAGCCCATTCCATGGCACTGGCTTCATCAGTAATAGGTACCTGCGCCGCTAATGCTGCCGATAAGTGGGATCGTAAAATCGACAAAGGTAAATATTGCGGCGTTAATGAATGTGATAGTAACGAACCATCAACGGTATGAACAAGATGACCATTGGCGTCACTGCGCTGCATGGTGGCGCGAACGGGTGCAGCTAGAATGGGACCTTGTGGAGGAATGGCTACCCAGTCAATCAATTGGGTTATATCTTGGTGGTTTACGCAAGGTCTTGCGGCATCATGAACCAGCGCCCACGCATCTGGATTTTACTTGGGCGAAAAGTTTAATGCAGC
>NZ_JACJFI010000311.1 GCF_014164505.1 Shewanella sp. SG41-4
CATCACAAAATATATCCACTAAATTATTCATAAGCCCTCTGCGTGATTGGTTCCTTCTTGGTCGAAAGATCTGATCACGAAGAGGGCGATTAGTTCAATTTTTTATCCCGAGTTCAGGTTAATTAAATCCAACGCAACCGCTCCATTTCAATTTCAATGCTTGGATAAAGCAAAGGTTGTTCCTTGTAAATAATGCAACAAAAAAGCCAGTCACTTCAATGACTGGCTTTTTCATATATCCTGATTTCAGGTTGTATCAGTGATTACGCATTAGTGATTACGAATCAAAGATGACGAATCAAAGCTAAACGTGATTAGTCTTGTTTTAATTCAATCTCTAACTGCTTAGCTACCGCTTCTGGTGAGCTGCTATTACGAGCAAACAAGCTATAAGCAACAGGAATAACAATTAAGGTAAAGAATGTCGCCAGTAAAATGCCTGATAACACTACCACACCAATCACAAAACGAGTTTCAGCCCCTGCTCCGCTGGATAACACCAATGGAATCGCCCCTGCAGCAGTGGTAATACCGGTCATTAAAATAGGCCGTAAACGTTGGGTCGATGCTTGTAAAATCGATTGTTGAAACTCAACTCCCCTATCACGTAATTGATTGGCAAACTCAACGATTAAAATACCGTTTTTAGCCGCCAAACCGACCAGCATGATAATGCCAATTTGACTGTAAATATTGATACTTTGACCAGTAAACCATAACCCAATTAACGCCCCTAATGTTGCTAACGGAACGGTTAACATGATCACCATCGGGTGAACATAGCTTTCAAACTGTGCCGCAAGCACTAAAAACACAATGCCTAATGCGAGTAAAAAGACAAAGTTCATCGAGTTACCCGACTCTTGGTAATCTAATGATGGCCCTTTATAACTTATCACCGCTTCAGCAGGTAAATAGGTCGCTGCAAGCTGATTGAGATAATCTAACGCTTCGCCCAATGTATAATCAGCGGCCAAATTAGCTTCTAACGTAATCGAGCGCATACGATTGTATCGATTTAACGAACTGGCATCGGCAAACTCTTCAATCGAGACTAAGTTCGATAACGGGATCAGCTCTTGCGAACGGTCAGAACGAACATAGAGATTTTCCATATCCGTTGCGGTACTTTGATTATCACGATTACCTTCAACAATCACATCATACTCTTCACCATCGCGCATAAACGTTGTGACCAAACGCGAACCAAGCATCGACTCTAAGGTTCGGCCAATATGAGAAATTGACACGCCTAAATCTGCGGCACGTTCACGATCAATCACTACTCTCAACTGAGGTTTGGTTTCTTGATAATCGTGATCTAAACCAATGAGCTTATGATTTTCTGTGGCTTTCTCAAGCATGATGTCACGCCATTCAGCCAATTCTTCATAGCTTGGGCCACCAATGACAAACTGTACTGGTTTACCCACACCACGACCAAATGCTTGGCGCATAATAGGAAAAGCACGAATGCCAGCTAAATCAGACAAACGATTACGAATATCGACAATGATCTCATTGGCACTTCGACGTTCAGCCCAATCTTCCAAAACGATAATTGCCATACCATTCGAAAAGTCTGATGCGGTACCAAAACCACGAGGGGCACGGATCAATAATCGCTTAATATCACCACTTTCAACCAAAGGCATTAAACGGCCTTCAACTTCATCCATGTACTTTTCAATGTATTCAAAGCTAGCACCTTGAGGTCCATTGACCATTAAAAACATCGAGCCACGGTCTTCTTGTGGGGCAAATTCTTGTGGGATTTTATTTAACAATAAACCACTCAATGCAAACGAGATTAATACGATTAATGACACTAAAACAGGTCTCTTAACTCCTGCCTGTAAAGTTATCAAATACCAGCCAGATAACTTGCTCATCATTTTATCGATTTGCTTAACCAGCCAAGGATCTTGTTCTGCTGGCTTTAATAACTTTGAGCACATCATCGGGCTGAGTGTTAACGCCACAATACTGGAAAAAATCACTGCTGCACTCATGGTGACAGCAAACTCTTTAAACAGCTTGCCTAAATCGCCCTCTAAGAAGGTAATAGGCATAAATACAGCTACCAGTACCAAAGTGGTTGCCACAATAGCAAAGCCCACTTCACGTGCGCCTAAAAATGCAGCTTTTAGTGGAGAATCGCCTTCTTCAATCCGTCGATGGATATTCTCTAACATCACAATGGCATCATCAACCACCATACCAATCGCAAGGATCATCGCTAATAGGGTTAATAAATTAATGGTATAACCAAGGGCATATAACACAATGAAAGTTGCAAGCAATGATACCGGCACAGTAATGGCTGGTATTAACATCGCCCTCACAGACCCTAAAAACAAATAAATCACCACAATCACTAACACCATGGCGATAAATAATGTTTGATAAACCTCATCAATAGAAGCTTCAATAAAAACCGAGCTGTCGTATGAGCGTTTGATCTCCATGCCTGCTGGCAACGTTGGGTTAAGCTTGTCTACCAACGCATTTGCGGCGCGGGCTACTTCAAGGGTGTTTGCGGTAGATTGCTTACTGACCCCTAAACCAATCATTGCCTCTTTATTACCTCGGAAGATGATACGCTCTTCCTCGGAGCCAATTTCGACTTTGGCGACATCACTTAATTTTACTAAGTAACCATCATCACCTTGTTTGATGACTAAGTTAGAAAAATCATCTGCCGTTTTAAATACCCTGTCTAGGCGTACAGTAAAATGACGTTCTTTCGACTCGATAGAACCTGCTGGTAACTCAACGTTTTCAGAACGAAGTGCAGCTTCGACATCAGACACGGTTAGATTGCGAGACGCTAACGCTTGGCGATCAATCCAAATTCGCAGAGCATAGACTTTGCCGCCACCTAAACGTAACGTCGACACACCATCGATGACTGAAAATCTGTCCACTAAGTAACGATTAGCGTAATCAGTAAGCTGCAAGATATCCATTTGGTCAGACACCAAATTGAGCCACATTATGACTTCATCGCTACCGTTAGCTTTGTAAATAGAGGGGGCATCGGCTTCTTCTGGAAGCTGTTCTAATAAACCTGAAATACGGTCACGAACATCATTGGTTGCTGCTTCAATGTCTCGATTAATATCAAACTCAATGGTAACGCTTGAACGACCATCGCTGCTCGACGAACTAATATGACGAATGCCTTCAACACCACTTATTCTGTCTTCGATAAGTTGAGTGATTCGACTTTCAACCACAGAAGCGCTGGCACCACGATAACTGGTCTCAACCGACACTATTGGAGGATCAATATTTGGATATTCCCGCAAGGGTAATTTATCGAATGAGACTAAGCCTAAAACAATCAGTAATATACTGATAACAGATGCAAAAACAGGCCGTTTTACCGATAAGTCAGTTAATATCATGCTGACGTCTCCATGCCTTCTACATGAGCAAACTTAAAGTTTTCAGCTTGTTGAACTTGAACTTTATCTCCAGGACGAACTTTTAAAATACCGCGAATAATCACTTGTTGATCAACCTTAAGCCCGTCGGTTATTTCAACCCAACCACGAGTCCGGCTACCTAAAGTAACCTGCTGCTGTTCAACAACATTTTCTGCATTTACCACATAAACATAATGTTTGTTTTGAATAGGAATAATCGCCGCTTCGGGTAATAGTAGTGCTTCACGGCTTTGCTTAATAAGGCGAACTTTCATCAACATGCCAGGCAATAATTTAAAATCATCATTAGGCATTACCGCGCGCACCATTACCGCTCGAGTATCTGGGTTAACACGGCTATCAATCGAAGTAACAACGCCTTTAAATATCGAATCGGGATAAGCAACCGCTCTGGCTTCCACTAATTTACCTGGTTGTAATTCTTGGATAAAACGCTCTGGCACAGGAAAATCTAATTTGATTTTACTCACGTCATCTAAGGTACTAATTTGCTCACCTGGGGTCACTAAACTGCCCACACTCACTTGGCG
>NZ_JACJFI010000312.1 GCF_014164505.1 Shewanella sp. SG41-4
GATTTATTACCTGATCTTGCATCCTAACATTACTTATCTCTGGTCCCCGATATATGCATTCCACGCCTTTTATTTCAGCGGCGGCATCTATACAGCCAACTTTACTTTGCTCAAAAAAAACACCATTAAATTTAGGTACCACAGCAAGCTTCAATTCTTTTCCATAGACAGAAAATATGGGTATTAGACTAAAGACAACAAACAGTACAAGTGATCTTGCCATACCCCCTCCAGAAATAAATCAGAGCGCTACTTTGCTTACAATAAAATATAGCAAATGAATTCATTTAAAGATATGAGCTGAAACGGTATTACCGAACATATCAGTGTAGGCTAATCGATATAGTTGTGTTTTGAACTCCCCTATGCGTCAGAATAGCAACACCATACCAGTAACCAATTGGTTCTAATTTTTGAATGCCTGTCTTAATTTTATGGCTTATTTGTTTTTGGGTCATTCCAAGCATCAAGCGTTTTCGCAGACATTCAAATGGAACTGGTTGATAACGTTAAGGCAGCGAAAGTAAACACAGGCATTGTGAATGATTCTACAGAGGTAATTTGTCAATAGTTCATAGGCTTAAATGCACCGTGTTCTAAGTTAACAGCTTACTTTGGTCGTTTAATAAAACGCTCGTCACAGGCGATAAGTGACGAGCGCTTTGGTTAATCTAGATAATAGTTACGGACGACATTTACCAAGCCATGTCTAGAATTTGACGGTTAATGGCTAAATCGACTTTACCCGATTCAGATAAGATGATCATACCGTGTACTTGTAGTGCATTAATGACAATATCGAATTGCGCCTTTCAACACCATGATCACGTGAGCAAATGTTTAAACCAACCAGCTGAAAGTGTCAACTATCATGGGTGGCCATGTTAATTTGTTGGGGCAGTGTTTCCAATCATGCCCGAGATAAAGCGCAGATTAGCGACGCGCAGCTGCCCCTGTTGTCAGCAACCAATGCGCTTTATGGGCATAGTGAAACGACCGACAAACTTACGGCTCATAACCTAACGCTGAAAAAACAATAAGGATAATGGCTTAATCAATACTATGGAGGAGTTAATATAAGATACTGAAAGTATAGCGTTAAAAAATTAGCAGAGGAGCTAAGGGAGCTTGCTGACTACAGAAAATTAGCACGATAACTATCACATCAAACAGCGCGTTTTCTCGAGCTGTTAATTACATAATAAAGAGTCACTCTCAGGTGTTCGGGCTTGTTCAACACTTGGGATAGGACGCGGCTTCGCGCGGCCTATCCTTATTAGTTATGTGTATTGAGCATTAAGACTACTTTTGAACCAAACATTAGAGCTTTTAGTAAAGAGAAGCAACAAAACACCTAATTGACTGAGATTCGTAACAGCACTTAAAAAGGCAAACTCAAATGGCAATAACGAAAATTGCTGAAAATTTATAAAGGTGTTGATTAAGCTAATAAGAACTAGAACGGAATAAACTATCCGAGCCCAATTTTTGCCTTTATTAATTTTGTATGCGAGCCAGAACATTAAAATAGTAGTAACAGCAAATGAGATGTATTTAGCTACAGTATTTGGCATTAAATCAGGCACTTTACTAGCAATGATTAAGATCGAAACTAGGCTAGCAAGCCAACTAACTACAATAAGAATAATTGTAATATTTATACTTTTAGGTTTATCCATAACCTTCCTCTGAGATTAAAACATTACGATGACAGATAGATACACATAACGCCAGCAACAGCGGGCGTGTTTAAAGTTGATTGAGTGAAACGAAAGCAGCTTAAAACCGCTCCGACTGCTTGCTTTTGTTAGCTACGGTTTTACCTTTGATTTCAATGTGCATGTGATCCCAATCATGGCTTGACACCACTTCATAGTCTTTAAGGTTTGCGCAGCGTGTTATTACCAGTTTCTTCAAATTTGGTGCAAAATATAGAATCGATTCGATTGATTCTAGATTTCTACAATAATGAATCTGTAACTCTTCTAGGTTTGATAATGTTGGCATGCCCTTCAGAGAGCTGGGATTGCACCAGTTTAGGTCAAGTTGTTTCAAATTTTTAGGCAACTCGATGGCGTTGTAGGATTTTTCTTTTGGTTTAAATCTCCATATGTCTAGCCCCTGAAGAGAATCTAACTCTCCAAGCCCACAATCTTTTCGAACAGGATGCCAAACGGCCTTTTGAAGCTTAGGGAAGTTCGAAAAGTCTATGGCTGGACGTTTATCATGGATGCCAAAATATGCCAAATCACTTAAGGAGTAAATTCCATTTATGTCTTTCAGGCCTATTTCCCAAAACCAAACCTGTTGGATGAGTGGTATTTGGTTTAGAAAATCTAAGTCTTCTTGCTTAAACCCAAATACGGGGCAACCAAAAGTTCCAAGAATATTTCTATCTTGAATCTCCCGAATACAGCTTTCGATTTGGTTAGTCTCAATCCCCAAGGAGTGAGTAATTCCCAAATCTTCCGTTTCTAAATACTTTCCGATTCTTTCGATTGGCATAATGTAAAGTAGCTAACGCCTAATTAACAGGCAAAAAATTGTTGGCTAAAATAAGTGAACGGAGTGAACAAAAAGCCAACTGTTTTTTGTCCTTGTTTAATTTCTTGTTATGTTTTATTTGCGCCTAAACTTGCGGAATAAGGCATTAAAGTTAATACCAACCCCCATAAAATTAGGCTTAACATCAATAATGTCTTCATTATTTGTAGTCGAATTAATTTCTTTCTGTTGTTTAGAAGCAAGCCATTCTTTACCGTTCATATTTATTTTAGGCTCTAAAAAGCTTAATCCACTTTTGCTACAACAATCTATTGCGTCGATTAGACCATTATCATGTAGCTCTTTGACTACACGAACGTCTAATTGTGAAGTTGTTTCGTTTACAGTGTTTATATTAGGGTTTTCAATTAAAAACTCTAAAGTTTCAATATAATCGTCCATGCTACCCTTAAAACATAACGCTAAATTAAACGGCAAAATAAGTTGGATTGCTTTTTTGCGTTACTTTGCAAAAAACGAGACAAGCTTTATTTTGTCCGATTGAATGCCTTGATACTCATTGAGCCTCCTCCCTAGCAAGCCGCATCAGCGGTATGCTTAAGGTGACTAAACCAACAGGAGAAAGCTCAATGAGATTTTATAATAACTCACATCCATACTACTGTGGTATCGATTTACATGCACGCTTACTTTATGTTTGCATCATTGATTCTAAAGGGGAAGTTGTTGTTCATAAAAAGATAGGTGCCAGCAAAGATGACTTATTACTCATACTAGAACCCTATATCGGCAATGTGATTGTCGGCGTTGAGTGCATGCATTGCTGGTATTGGGTGTCAGATTGGTGTGCTGAACTTGGGATTGATTTTGTACTAGGTCATGCGCTTTATATGAAGGCGATTCACGGCGGTAAAACCAAGAATGATAAAGTCGATTCCTTTAAAATTGCCTCATTACTGCGTGGCGGTAATTTCCCAATAGCCTACGATTACCCCAGCGAAATGCGCGCTGCCCGTGACCTATTACGTCGACGAATGAAAATTGTTCGTCACGGTGCCATGCTCAAAGGTCATGTGGTTAACACCAACAGCCAATACAACTTGCCTGCAACTGAGTTAAATCTTAAGAACATTTCAGCAAGACAAAAACTTCGTGAGCAGTATCAAGACCCTATCGTGCAGCGCAACATTGATTTAGATATGGCGCTACTTGATTGCTATGCCAAAGAACTCGCTCAAGTTGAATGGTTCATTGAAAAACAAGCCAAAAATCATACTCCAGTGTATCTAGAACTACTTGAAACTGTACCAGGTATTGGCAAGATTCTGTCACTGACAATTTTGTATGAAATCGGTGATATCTGCCGATTTGAGTCAGTGCAAAAGTTCGCTTCTTACTCTAGATTGGTCAAATGCAAAGCTGAATCGGCGGGTAAAACCTACGGTA
>NZ_JACJFI010000313.1 GCF_014164505.1 Shewanella sp. SG41-4
CTTATTTGTAAGTCACTACGTTTCATCTTATTCCCCTATGGGCAATTCTTGCACTAGAATTCCGCGTCCGTCAGTTAATAACTCGACCATGGGTTCAAACCCTAATTCTTTAGCCTTGTTGAGTGCATGGATATAGTGCATCCTCTCTTTCGGAACGACACAGTATTTTGCATTACTTGCTAGATCTAAAGGCATCGCAAAGTGGATTTTATCGCCCAAAGTTTTAAATAAGGTTTCATAAATTTCAACGCCTGTTAAATCATAATCAGGGCAATAGTGAATGTGGTTAAAATGACTTAAGAAATGGATAGCATTCGGGTGTGTAATTGCCTTTCCCGATGACCAAATCACCAATGTGTCATCATCAATGTTCTGTAACCCCATGTTGCCCAAAAAGGACGAGCAGAATGTGAAACACTCACTGTTTTCAATCAGAATGACATCGGTGCGGTTGGATTTTGGCCAGTGTGTTTCCACCGTCATGTCAGGCGCACAGCTAATCGCAAAGACAGCACCTTGCTCACCATAGCGTTTGGCTACGAAATACGCGGTATGAGTACGATGGTCGTGAGAGTTGCCTTTTTGGGAGGCTTCTCGTCTCGATTTTGCGGGCGAAAACTGGTCAATTAAGGAATCCAATATCGTGTGGTTAGCCTCTTCGAGCACGTGTTTGTTTTTCTGGACAAACACCAGGGGACCAAGGTCTTCAATATCGATATCCACGCCTTTCATTTTCAATTGAGTAAGCAGTCGCTTGACGTTAAAGGCATTACCTTGTTTCGCTGCTAACAACATCTGGTAAAGACTCATCCTTTAGGTCCCCTGAACAAACAAAACGCAATTTCTTCAAGGTTGGTGATCACCAATGGATGCCCTTGTTGAGAACAGGTATTGGGATCCATACCAAGGCGATAAAATTGAATTGTGTAATCAGCCAAGGCCGCACGCGTTCTGATAACGAAATGGCCTTTTTTACCATAATCACTTAACACTAGCGCTTGTTCTTCTGGAGGTAACGCAGGATGTGCAGCAACCTTGATTTCCACGAACTGGATCCAATGTTCATCTTGATGCTGATGTTTATCAGCTTTACCGGCAATTGACAGATCTTTCATTCGACCTAGATTAAAATCAGTAAACTGCTCTCGCTTATAGCAATAGGCTCGGCAATGCCAGCGAAGTCCATCATGGCTTAAAGCGTGAGGAGCGATAACCCGCTGAATTCCCATTGGATTGTTTCTGCTGCTATAAAACACCGATACGCGGCTTTTCAGGCGAATAGCTTTTAATAAAATACGAGTAACTTCAGGTTGTGGGCTGCAAATTGGAGTAATCTGCTCTGACACTGCGCCATCCCCATAGGTCTGGCGAATATGTTCATTGCTATTTGCAAACATATAACTGACATATGACTCCCAGTTATGGGGAATGTACAGCGGTGTAAAAAGTGATGTCGCTATATACAACTTTTCTGGATCTTTCCCGTTAAAGATCAAAGTGTCAGGATGCTGCTTAACATATTGATTTATAGCAGTACGAATAACGTTGGCTTGAACCCCAAAAATACGAGAGAGCCTAGATGAATTAACACCGCCTTCCCAATGGACCATATATTCAATGGCTTTAAAACGTGATTTAAGTTGATTAGAAATCGAAGTGTTCATAAATCCGCTGTATGTATTGTTATCGTGTACAGGATAATAGTATATACGGTTAAGTCTGTAAACTGTGGTTATATACAGTAACTATCAATCTTGATGAACTGCCAAATGCCTAGTCTAGAGTTCTGGGGGCAATCCAACTGGGAATTCAAAGCCATTGCAATCTACTTGAAAATACCATTTTTCACTGACCACATGATTTTAAGGGGTGACAGCTATCCAGACACAGGGGGGCACTGTCTGGTGTGCGTTGTGAGTTACATCTGGGCGGGTAATCGGTGGTGTTATCTTGCTGTTGTGCTGGACTTTTTATCAATAAAACCAGTGGATTGGGCAATGTCATGTACATCTGGCAGCAATTTAACGGTAAAAAGTTGGAAATGACTTTTGAGTCGCGAGGTAAGCCTAAAAACTTGATGTTCCACTCTGACCAAGGCAGCCATTACACCAGCCTCAAATACCGTCAGCGGTTGTGGAAATTGCTGGGATAATGCGCCGATGGAGCGATTTTTCAGAAGTTTGAAACGGAATGGATGCCAACCTAGGCTTAAAAGAGTTTTATCAAAGCTAAACAAGATGTGACGGACTATATCATTGGCTATTACAGCCAAGTCAGGCCACATTATTACAACGCAGGATTGAGCCCAAATGAATCAGAGCGAAGATTTTGGTTAGATTCTAAAGCCGTGGTCAAAATTAGTTAAATACTACATTTCAGATGCCGCCGCAATCAACAGCTGCTGATAGTAATCAAAGACGCGATTGACCAACAACATATCTACATGTCCAGAGAAAATTAGATGAACAGTTGGGATTCCATTCAGAGGGCTGTAATCAATCTTGATTATTTCTACATAGTCGCTTTCATTTTCAACCATTTTTGCAAGTGTTTTGAAGAGTCCGAAACACGGGAATACAAAGTTATCTGTCATGTGTAAGTCATCAAGAAGTCTCAACTGAGGATAGTTCTCAATAATTCTATTCTGTAGCACGTAAGCTTGTTGCATTTCTTCACCACTTTATTGAGTACTTTTTGTAAGCTTAGCTCAGAAGATTGATTACAGTCGGGGCCGACTAAGTAAATGCTTATGACAAGCTGTTTTTGGGAATAATTGAATACTCAAGAAAATAGAGACGTTCAAGGAGAGCCATGTTGAGTTTTTTACGGTAAGAAACTTAAAGAAAAATACACTTGTATTAATGCTATTTTTTGTTAAAATAATAATATTAGCATTTACATATAAATGGCTATTTTATATGTAGTTAACTTAAGATCTCATTCTAATTTAATAAAGTGTATGAAGATCTCGCGTTATGTTCAAAACTCTCAAATTCTAAATTATTAGTACCCTCCTAACCCATTGATTCTTCTATATGGGTGATCTCAAGTAAAATTTCGAATATCACTTGGGGCTTCTCATACCAAATGAGTTTTGTCTCACTTCGTGGATCTTTTTTTTTGTATTTAGAATCAGAGGTTATGTTGAAACAATTGATTTCGCCGCACTGTTACGGTGAAACATCCTTTTCAGAGCGCTTTTTGTTACTTCGTATAGACCCAAATCGTGTTAGTGCCTTCGCTCAGCACTCACTATCCGCTTATGATAAGTTTGGTGAATTTAGATTGACTTGTTAGCTGTTTATTTTAAATTTCACCAGCAACTGCATTCAATGCATTTTGTTCTTGTTTTCTTAGGTAATTTACTACTTTCTCTTTAAACGATAAATCGGAATAGAATTGCTTGATTAGGTGTTTTGAAGGGATATCAGTACGCTCCATTAATGGGACTGCTCGACCCGTCGCAATGACGTAAACATGAAAATCTTTATAACGTGCCAACATAGGTTCAATAATATTTTTAAGCAACGCATTAGCCAACAACGTAGCATAACCTTTATTACGATGTTCTATGACTGTTACGAAATGAATAATACCCAACTCTTTATAGTTCACACCTTGATGACAAGTGACTTTGTCTGCACGGGCTTCAAAGTTTTCAAAAAGACTGTACCCTACCAATTCGTCATTTACATAAAGTTTAATTATTTCTGCTTGGGTCCCGTGTTGTAATTCCTCGTGCTTATCTAACCACTCAAAAATGTACCACATTTTCATGTTGCCCTGACCCAAGGCGAGTAATTCATTAGTACACGTTTTGGCATTACAGTGTTCGAATCTAAGCATTAATAACCCATTTGAATCTTCGTAAATTAGTTAACATCGACCTGTTAACTTACTTTTATATCACTAGATAGCGAAATAAGCATAAAAAAGACTAAGCTT
>NZ_JACJFI010000314.1 GCF_014164505.1 Shewanella sp. SG41-4
GGTATGGGATTTTCCTACACGTTTTTTTCATTGGGCCATGGTGTGTTTAGTCGGCGGATTATGGTGGACTGCTGAAATTGGTGAAATGCAATGGCATCAGATACAGGCGTATCTCTTGATGACTCTAATTGCATTTAGATTAATTTGGGGCTTTATAGGAAGTGACACCGCTAGATTTACACATTTTTTTGTTACACCTAAAAGAGTTATAGCTTATGCTAAAACCAAACCTAAGCCTTCATCACTTGGACATAATCCATTAGGTGGTTATATGGTGATAGTGGTGTTGGGATCCCTAGTGTTGCAGTTAACCACGGGCTTATTTGCTACAGATGATATTTTTACTGAAGGTCCGCTGATGCATCTCGTATCGTCAGATACAGCAGGGTGGTTAACGTGGCTGCATAAAACCAATTTTAATCTTATTCTGGCTTTGGTCGCTGTGCATATTATTGCCGTGTTAGTGCATGTTTTTAAGGGTGACAATATTCTTAAAGCCATGTTCAGTGGTTATAAGCAAGTTACCGAGCAGGTAACTTCACCTACTTTAAGGTCGCCTTGGCTAGCGTTAGTTATCGTATCAGTTATTTTCGCCGCTATTTGGTGGCTATTACTCGAGCCTGTGGTCAGTTATTTATAAGTTTCACGTTAGTTAACGTCAATAAAAAAGCCCATAAAAATGGGCTTTTTTTCATTCATCTACTGAGAATATCTACTTTTAATTGTTTGAACTAATCAATCAAATTAGTGATAGATTTGCTCATCAACAAAATAGATTAGTCTTTTTTGTAAACGTCGTGACAACCTTTACAGCTCTTACCTGTATTAGCAAAAGCTTGTTTGATGCTATTTTGATCACTTGATTTAGCTGCTACAGCTAATGCCGCAGCATTATCTTGAAATGCGGTCATTTTGCTATCAAAATCGGCTTTATCTTGCCAAATTTTTGCTAGTGCTTCGGTATCGCCTTTATCTGAGCCAGCAATAAAACCTTCATGTGGTATTTTCGATAGCGCTGCAACATTGTCTGCACGAGTGCTAAATACAGTTGCATCAAAAGGCTTTTTCCCTTTTAGCATTGCGCCCATATCACCAAAGTTATAAGCAATTAAACCGAAAGCAGCTTGGCGGTATTCAATGGCATCTGCAGGTTCTTCAAAATTATTCGCAAACACAGCAGGGATCATCATTGCGGTTACCGCAACCGTTAGTAATATCTTTTTCATCGTTATCCTTCACTTTTTTTGTGGATGGTACTGGGTTCCATAAGCACTGATACCGACATAATCATGCTAAATTTGAACTATAGTGCTAATAATGAATGTTTAGCTAAAACTTAGTCCAGTGTTTAACACTTAATTATGATGGTATTACATCTTATTCTACACAATTTTATAAGCACTTTGCGATATCTTTCATCAATAACATAACGCAGTTATATTCATTTTTCATTACAAGTTTATCGGTAGCAATTTTGCTAATCCACATCGTTCCTTGGTACAATTGTAATGTCCCGGCATTACTAAAAAGAGAAAAAAATGCGTGCCAATTGGAATTTAGTAGTAGAAAAAATATTAACCCATGCGAATGAAGATGATTTGTCAGTTTTGTTTCATTTGTTATTAACCGAAGAAGAGCGAAGTGCAGTTTCTGGGCGTTTACAGGTGTTCCAAACGTTATTAGCAGGGGAGTTGAGTCAAAGACAAATTGCTGCAGAACATCAAGTGAGTATTGCAACGATTACACGGTGTTCAAATTATTTGAAGAATATGCCCGCAAATCAAAGAGATTTAGTTAGAAAGTTGATTCTAGATTAAGCAATTGGTTTTAGGCTAAGTGGTTGATTTTAAATGTGGAATAGGTAATCAATTCGTATCGACATAAGTTTCAAAATCCAATGTTGATAAGTCACCAATATAATTGACTCTAAAGGTGGTTTTTCATAACCTATCGAGTCTAAAGCGTTGATTATCAAATCGAATCTACACTAAACGATTTTAATTAAATTTGGTTTACCATTAATTCATTACTAATGAAGAGTTTGGTTTTTTCTTGTTCAATTAATATTTCCACATTCAAACAATAACAAACCTGACTATTGGCTAATTCCCCGCGGTAATCTATGGTGACGATAACTCAAACGTCTTAAAAATAAGTAACTACCATAGGTGGTTAAGCACAAAGCAAAAAGTGTGCTGGAATCTCTAGGGTAAAAACGATAAAGGCTCACTGCACTCAACACGTAAATGAAGGGTAATAAACCGTAAATCGTTTCTGGAATGTACCCTGCTTTACGCTTGCGTTTAGGGTCTGTTCTGCGATTTTTTGAACGTAAGTTATAAATATGTGCGCCATAGAAGTACACAACAATCGATGCAATAAGCGCATAACTGGGTTCAAGCAGAAAAATACTGACACTGCCTACAACCATGTAAGTAAAAGGCAATAATTCATAAAGCGGTTTAATTAACATAAGCACTCCGTCGCTAGTTATTAATTATTATACTGAGAATCAATTAGTGAGGATTGCATCACCCAAGTTATCCTTAACGGTCGATGCAATAAATCTTACTAATTGATGTAATTAACTGATTAAGATTAACCTAAAGAAAAAGGTATTGCCTAGTGAATAGACAATACCTTATGATATTTCAACCTTTCTACTGACAAATAGACATTAAAAATTGGACATGTATCTCATCTATTTAATCAGAAATAAATTAACGACAGCCACAGCCGCCATTTCCATCACAACCAGGTTTTTCAGTACCGCATGATTCATGATCGTGTCCGTGATCGTGCCCATGGCTTCCACAACCGCCTTCGGCATGGATATGTCCATGAGAAAGCTCTTCTGCTGTTGCTTCTCTTACTGCGATAACTTCGACACTAAAATGCAGTGATTGACCCGCTAGAGGGTGATTGCCATCAACTACTATGACATCATCTTTCACTTCAATTACTTGAACAGGGCGCTGGCCCATTTCCGTTTCAGCGATAAAACGCATCCCTGGAACGATATCTTCGACATCACCAAATGCACTGACAGGAACTTCTTGCTTTAAACCAGGGTGATATTCGCCGTAGGCTTGTTCTGCTGGGATCTTTGCTTCGATACTTTCACCAACAGTTTTACCTTCTAAAACTGATTCAAGTCCTGGAATTAAGTTTTCAGTGCCATGTAAATAAACCATTGGTTCACTTTCAAATGAACTTTCAACTAATCGACCTTGCTCATCAGATAAGCGGTAATGAATTGTGACCGCCGCATGTTTTGTAATTTTCATATCGCCTCCAATAGTGATGTAAGTATCATACCGTATTTTGATATCAGGCTGCGATGGCTAACATCAGTTTTTGGTTATTCAATCACAGCTTTTTTTATTTTGTCTTATGCTGCATGTTTTACCGGATTGATGTTGAAAATAAATCATCTGAATAGTGAAGCAAATTGATGAGGCGTATAAACCATCTGTGTAACGTATCTATCGGAAAAATTTTTATTACTACACATTTAGTTAGTTATTGTATCGTACTGTATTTGTTGTATTTACTTGATTTTATCTATTGCGTTTACGTTCGCGTCAACATTTGGGAATGCAATCTAAAAAGGTTATCGCTACTCATTCTAAATTTTTAACAACTTGAATATTAAAAAAATCAACTCAATTAAAAAAATAACCAGTAAATAAACTGTAATGAGGGGTTGACAACCTTGGGTCAAAAAAGCAATTCTGTATCCAACGTGGATCAGCTATTTAATCTAATTAAATATTATCAGCAGTTAACATTTAACATAACGAAGAGAAATATCAAATGTTTACCCTCATGCTCGTTGTAATTACAACCATTACAACCACCACTATTACCATAGTGGGGGCGGGCTGATTACACCCTAAAAGATTTTGCATAAAAAGCCCGCTTCAGGTGTTAGAAGCGGG
>NZ_JACJFI010000315.1 GCF_014164505.1 Shewanella sp. SG41-4
CTAGCCATACTAGCCATACTAGTAACGCTGAACGTGTGCTGGTTAGTTAAGCTTTAAACCATAGCGCTGTAATTTTCGATATAAGGTACGCACACTAATATTAAGCGTAATCGCTAGTTCGGCTGGCGA
Source organism: Shewanella sp. SG41-4 (assembly GCF_014164505.1). Lineage (GTDB taxonomy): Bacteria > Pseudomonadota > Gammaproteobacteria > Enterobacterales > Shewanellaceae > Shewanella. The sequence continues at coordinate 130 of NZ_JACJFI010000315.1, forward strand.
TCCTGCATATTGCTCACATATCTGGGAAAGGTACGTACATTCCATGTCATCTAACGTCATCAGTTCGGTGTTAAGTTTTACAGCAATTGTTTCATCCGTAGATGTGTGACTAGGTTGAACGCTTTCAGGCAAATCACTGCTGTGTATAACATCCTCATTGGCGATAAGTGCCGATTGCTCAATAATATTTTTCAATTCGCGAATATTTCCCGGAAATGCATAACGGCTCAGAAGCGTTAATGCATTGCTCGAAAACTTTTTATGTTTGTAATCAGAATATTTTATAAAGTGATTCACCAGCGTCGGAATATCATCATAACGCTCACGTAACGACGGTAAGTAGATTGGAAACCCGGCAATGCGGTAATACAGGTCGCGCCTAAATTCACCTTTTTCAACTAAATCGAGTAAATTCTTATGGCTGGCACTGACTAATCTAAAGTCAGAACGTTTCTGTTTTAATCCGCCGACGGCACGATAACATTGGGTTTCAAGTAACCTGAGTAACTTTACTTGCATGTTCATCGGTACATCGCCGATTTCATCAAAAAACACCGTTCCACCGTGCGCTATTTCAATCAAGCCTTTTTTACTGCTTGTCGCCCCTGTAAATGCACCTTTTTCATAACCAAACAGCTCACTTTCGAACAGGTTTTCACTCAGCCCAGTACATTCAATCACAACAAACGGTTTATCATTTCGGTTACTGGCCTTATGCACCGCTTTAGCAACTAACTCTTTACCTGAACCCGTTTCACCTTGTAACAGTACCGCGATATTGGATTGAGATGCTCGATTAATCCTGTTGAGCATCTGCTTAAATGGCGCTGACTGACCGACCATGGTACCTTTTTTTGATTCCGTCGATGCATAATCTATAGCATCTAGAATCTCTAGAAACCCCAATACCATGCCACTGTTATCTTTTATGGGTTTCATTAAAATGTCGCAATAAGACTTACCTTGCACAGTGCTGTGAATATGCACTGCACTGGCAGCTCGGTTAGTACTCTGGCATTGCAATAACGGGCATTCCTCACCGTGTTTATCGCAAGGTTGGTCACTGTGATGAGAGATTTGATGGCATTTACTTTGACCTAGAATTACGTCTGCATCATAGGTTTCTATATAAGCTTGATTAACCGCATGGATCACATAATCGGGAGTAATAAAAATCGCCGGTTTATCAATGGCGTTTATCATAGATTGTACAACGGTGGTGTTGTTCATTGGTTACTCTCGCTTGCGATTCATATTAATCGGCCAACTTTTATAATGACATTAATAGCACGATAAATGTCATTATGATGTCATATATGTCACTCAATAACCTAGCATGAGTATCATGTTAATTTCAATTCTATTTAACCAATTGATTTTAATGGATTAAATCTTTTTGGTGTGATGTGGCACAAGCTTTGTATTCATTGTGTTATGTATGTCATGACCAAACGGTGTCAAAGACAACTCACAAAGGGGTGAACTCAATGGCTAAAATAGTTGTGCTTGGCGCTGGAACAGGTGGCATGCCTGCCGCATATGAAATTAAAGACATCTTAGGTAAAGATCATCAAGTGTTGATGGTAAATGAACATGATAAATTCCGTTTTGTACCGTCTAACCCTTGGATCGCAGTGGGTTGGCGAGAGCCCGATGCCATCTCTATCCCAATAGAAAAACACTTAGCCAATAAGGATATTGATTTTAAATGTGCATGTGTCGTAAAAATTGACCCAATTCAAAATCAGTTGATTACCGCTGAAAATGACATTATCGATTACGATTATTTGGTGATAGCAACAGGACCTAAATTAGCCTTTAACGCTATAACGGGTGCAGGCCCTGAGCATTTTACCCAGTCTATATGCACACTAGAGCACGCACTAAAGTGTAAAATTGATGTCGATAAGCTGTTAAATGACCCAGGGCCTGTGATTGTCGGCGCTTTTCAAGGCGCCAGTTGTTTCGGTCCAGCTTATGAATATGTATTTATACTCGATAAAGTGTTACGTGATGCTGGGATCCGAAATAAAGTGCCTATCCATTTTGTCACCAGCGAGCCTTATATTGGCTATTTAGGGCTTGGCGGAGTCGGTGATTCAAAATCGATGCTTGAATCTGAATTACGCCAAAGAGATATTAAATGGATATGCAATGCCAGCGTTGACTATGTCGAAGACGGCACTATGCATATTTCCGAACTCGACAGAAAAGGCGTCGTTGATTTTTCCCACTCATTGCCGTTTCATCATTCAATGCTCATCCCGCCATTTTTAGGCATAGATGCGGTCGCAAATGTTGAGGGCCTGTGTAATGCCAAAGGATTTGTTATTACCGACGAACATCAACGTTCCCCTCAATTCAGTAATATTTTTGCTGGTGGAGTCTGTGTCGCTATCCCGCCTGCAGAAGCGACCCCAGTCCCCACAGGAATGCCTAAAACAGGTTACATGATTGAGTCTATGATGACCGCTATCGCGCATAATTTACACAGTGTTATCGTTGAAGGTAAACCGCCTAAAAGCAAGGGCACATGGAATGCTATATGTATTGCTGACATGGGCGACACAGGCGCAGTGTTTGTCGCAATGCCACAAATCGCACCGCGAAATGTGTCTTGGTTTAAAAAAGGTAAATGGGCTCATTTAGCCAAAATAGGGTTTGAAAAATATTTTTTACTAAAAATGAAAACGGGCAGTAGTGAACCCATGTACGAAAAGTATGCCCTGAAGTTAATGGGAATTACCCGACTTGAAGACGAGGATGACAAATAATGAAATTAACATCAAAGCAAAAAAAAACGGTTTTAAATGCACGTAACATCAGTACGTTATTAGTGATTGCTGGCATGAGCAGCCTTTGCCATGCCGAATCACTAACGGAACAGCAGGTGCTTGAGCAACAGGCTAATCAACGCATTGCCGAATTTAGCCAAGCGTTAAAAGGTCAGTTACAGGCCGCAATTAAACAAGGTGGCTTAATCAATGCGGTGTCGGTGTGTAAATCGGTTGCACCTGCCATTGCCGCTGAAAACTCGAAAGAGGGCTGGACACTGACTCGAACCAGTTTACGTGTGCGTAATTCAGACAATACGCCAGATGAATGGGAGTTATCGCAATTACAACAATTTGAGCTGGTGAATGCCTCAGGACAACAACCTGCAGATAAGCCAATAGTGGCGAGTGAGTTTATCGTCAATGATGACAACACTCAGTTTCGTTATATGAAGGCCATACCAGCGCAACAATTATGTTTAGGTTGCCATGGCAGTAATATTGAACCAGAAGTGAGTGCACTGCTTAGCAAAACCTATCCAGATGATAAAGCGGTTGACTTTGCCCTTGGTGATATTCGTGGCGCATTTTCACTGAAAAAAGATATCGAAACACCTGTATCATCTGTTACCGCTAAGCCATAGTCGATAACCATAGTCGATAACCATAGTCGAAAATGAAAACTAGCAGACCACCGCGTGAATAGGGCTTTATCATTAAGCCTTATTCTTCGGAGCTTAAATCATATAATGCTTATTAATTCGCTGTTTGTTGCGACTTAATGCGCAGTTTACATTGATGGTTTAATTTAACATCATGCTGTAGTGATTAACCCTCCTCAGTCATTGACTCAATGATGTTGAGAATATTACCAATATTAATCTGAGGCTTTATCTGACAAATACCTGTGTATTGTGTTGGGAGTTAATGTGCCATGAGTAGAATCCGTATCGATCCTTTTTATCATCAAGCTAGTCATACGATTACGTATGTGGTTACAGATATTGCTACCCGTCAATGTTCGCTTATTG
>NZ_JACJFI010000316.1 GCF_014164505.1 Shewanella sp. SG41-4
TGTGCCTGAAGAGGTAAAACCGTTAGGCAACGGCGATAAAGTCAAATTTGTCGACGGACCGTTTAAAGACCTCGAAGTAATATTCGACGAGAGTAATCCAGATAAACGTTGCCATGTGTTATTTAACATCATGGGACAACAGAAACGGATTCTAGTCGAGTTGACAAATTTACAAGCTGTACCCAAAAATGATCAAACAACATAAATAGCGAATATAACTAAATAAATGTTCTGTCAGATTATAGCGATGCTTCTTGTAGGATATTGTCCATTTATAAACTGAATGGAGTTGAGTTAAAGGGCTATTTTGACGTAAAAAGGTTGAATATTGTACGTTTAAATGATGTTTTTGCTATTTAGTAACTATTTTGAAACGTTCAGGGGATTTTACTCAAGCATCTAAGCTGATTTTTGAGTATAATTCCGCGCTTGATTAGTGATTGTTACAGTTTAAAGCTAATAAAAAATTAAAGATTCGCGTAGCGAAGGGCATATTGGAAGCCGTAATCCATGGGCGGTAGCGTGTCTTAAAATCGACAACAAACGGAAAAGGTCGATAAAAAGATAGAAAGCGATCAAGGTCATAAAAGCTAAAGCTCCTAGAGCAAAGAGCTCGCTTGCAATCGCGCATTATGTATTTTTATCGTTCTTAACTCACTTGTTATCACTCTTTACGTTATGGCCATCGCTCGTTATCGCTTTCCACCGCTTGTCACTTTTTTTACTTATTCATAATAATAATATTGGAGATATCTGGTGCTACATAAAACCAAAAACGTGTTACTAGCTGGCTTATCGGCCTTTATTATTTTAACCACACAAGCGCAAGCTGTTACTCCTTCTCCGCAAATGATCGAGCAATTTAAACAGTTGCCAAAGTCAGAACAAGAACGCATTGCCAAACAGTATGGTATAGATCCATCAATGCTTTCAGGTTCAACAAGTGGTCAGGCCCAGGTTAGTAACCCACAAATTGTTACTCCTCGTGATGTAAATTCAAAATCTGAATCAAATCATGAGCCCGTTGTTAATCAGTCTGAAGACGAACAAACTAATCAAGCAACTAAAACCATAGCAACAACCGAAGCCACAGATGACCAAAAACAATCTCAATTAAAACGTTTCGGTTACGACTTGTTTGCTGGCTCCCCGACGACGTTTGCACCAGTAAGCGACGTACCGGTTCCAAATGAATACATGGTAGGCCCTGGCGACAATATTAATGTTCAGTTATACGGTAAAGAAAATAATAATTATCAATTGATAGTAGGTCGTGATGGTGCGGTACAGTTTCCAGACTTAGGGCCAATATCATTAGTAGGATTGTCATTTTCAGAAGCAAGAGTACTACTGCAAGACAAAATCGCCCAAAGCATGATAGGTATAAATTCAAGTATCACTATGGGTGAGCTTCGCTCAATTCGTATTTTTGTTGCTGGTGATGCATATCAACCAGGCTCATATACTGTTTCAAGCTTATCGACTATTACCCAAGCCTTATTTGTATCTGGTGGTATAAACGAAATCGGCTCATTACGTAATATCCAATTAAAACGTGCGGGTAAAGCTGTGGGTACCTTAGATTTATACGACCTGCTTATGCGTGGTGATTCATCAGGAGATAAACGACTACAGTCTGGTGATGTGGTATTTATACCAACGGCTGGTGCCAGTGTCAGCGTGATGGGCGAGGTTAGGCGTCCCGCTATTTATGAGTTAAAAAATAGCGAAACCATGGCAGATGTACTGAGAATGGCCAGCGGCTTAAATCCTGGTGCTTACCCTAAAGCCAGTGTGGTAGAACGCTATAGCGATAAGGCCGTTAAAACCGTTGTTAACGTAGACTTAACGGCATCAAGTGGACTCTCTACTTTTGCTAAAAATGGTGATGTATTAAATGTAAAATCTGCCTCAACAAGGGTAGAAAATGCCATAACAATAGCTGGCGCGGTTATTCGCCCCGGTAAATATCAATGGACAAATCAACTAAAAGTTGCTGATTTGCTACCATCAATTTGGGGTAACTTAACCATTACCGCAGACCTTGATTATTCTTTATTAATCCGTGAAATAAATCAACGTGGTGATATTGAAATTCAACGTCTAGCCTTAGGCAAAGCGATAACAGATCCCCATTCATCATATAATTTATTATTAAAACCGCGTGATACTATTGTTGTATTCGATTACGAAGACCGCGAAGCACTTTTAACACCTATTATTACCAAACTTAAAAATCAGAGTCGTTTTGGCGATGCAGTCAAACTGGTCAACATTAACGGTAATGTCCGTTTTCCTGGGCAGTATCCCTTAACGATGAATGCCAATGTGAAAGAATTACTGATTGCAGCGGGTGGGTTAGAAGAAGGCTCATACACATTATCAGCTGAATTAACGCGTCAAAATATTTCAGAAACCGACGGTGTCACTATTGAGCATAAACAGCTCAGTCTTTCTGAAGTGATGAATAATGAAGCGACAAATATCCCATTGCAAAGTCGAGATACTTTAACCGTAAGAACGTTACCCTCTTGGCAAGACACTCGCTGGATTACGATTAAAGGTGAAGTTAAGTTCCCTGGAACCTACTCGATTCAACGAGGTGAAACACTTAAAGACGTCATTGCTCGAGCAGGCAGTTACACAACTGATGCGTCATTAAAAAGTGCTGTATTCCTTCGCCAATCAGTTAAAGAGAAAGAGCAATTAGAGCTAGCAAAATTATCAGATGAGCTGCGCCGTGAAATCGCCTCGAAAGCATTAACCAAAGATACTCCTACAGTAGGCTATGCCGATGCCCAGTTAATGCTTAAAGAACTTGAGAATATACAAGTTGTTGGACGATTAACCATAGATTTAACGGCTCTAGAATTAGGGATTGATGAAGCTAATTTGACTTTAGAAGATGGAGACATATTGTATCTCCCACAAAATAACCAAACAGTATCCATTATGGGGCAAGTGCAACACCCAAGTACTCATCGATTCAAAGATGGCACTACCTATAACCAGTATCTATTGCTGGCTGGTGGACCACGCAAGCGTGCCGATGAGGATAGAATTTATATTATAAAAGCCGATGGTTCTGTAGTTATGCCAACCGAATCATATTGGTTTAACAGTGGCAGCATGGTGGCAGCAGGCGACACAATTATAGTACCGCTTGATACTGAATATAAAGATAATTTAACGCTTTGGTCACAAGTTACCACTATCTTCTATAACAGTGCAATTGCTGCCGCGGCAATCGCATCGTTATAAAGCATTAAGATTTTAACGCGACATGAAATCCGATAAATAAAAAGTATTTATTTATTTTGCTAGCGTTTTATACCTTTTATCAGCACAGCTATTTAGAGCCTTAAGGTTAGACGTATAATCCAAGACGTTTAAGACTAATAGTTCTGTATTAAATAGTTCCGTATTAAATAGTTCAGTGCTAATGGTTTCGTAAAAATGATGAAATTAATTTTAGTTTGCTTTGCTTGTCCTCAAGCGAGGCAAACTAGCTGCTTGACGCTCTAAACTCTAGAAGCGTAGCTACCCACTTTCAAGACAAAAAGACTTATGACTAAACAAAACCTACAACCTACGAATGACGCAAATTTTGCATCCCTACAACCAATGGGCAGCGTTGAAAACGACGAGATTGATTTACGTGAGCTATTTGCCGTTATCTGGCAAGGTAAGTGGTTAATTATTGCCATTACTGCAGTGTTTGCAGTTGGTGCCGTTGTTTTTGCCATCAACCAACCCAATATTTATAAGTCAGAAGCGTTATTAGCGCCTGCAGACTCAGAGCAAGGTGGTGGTGGTTTGGCAGCGCTTGCAGGACAGTTTGGTGGTCTGGCAAGTATGGCAGGCATCAACTTAGGCAGTCGCGGTGGTATTGATAAAACCAAAATGGCTATCGAGGTGATAAAATCTC
>NZ_JACJFI010000317.1 GCF_014164505.1 Shewanella sp. SG41-4
TTTGTTGCTCAACAATTGATACCCAATGGGCGCGCTTTTGTTCTTGGTTCATAGTACCTCCGGTGAAAAAGGCACTATATTAAAGCGTGAGTATTATTGGTATGTGGGGTTAATTAACCGCTTACGCTTGTTACCCGCATCAATTAAGCATCAGTTGGTGTACTTACGACTCAATAATGCTTTGCCAGGACACAGATTTATGACACTTGCAGCTAATGACCAGCGTATTGACGTTAGCTTGCTAGAACAAAAGATGCATTCGTTTATGCCACCGAATGCATCTGCAGAGCAGCAAAATCAAGTGTGGTATCGACATATCTATCAGCCTTTACAAAATGACCCACTAATAAAAGATGCCCACAAAGCATTACTCCTATGGCGTGACAGTATGACTGTGTCATTGGTTACTGGGCTGTTATTGGTAATTGGAGGGGTAAATGTACCTTGGGTCGCGAAAATATTTGAGCACTATTCTCTAAGCGTTCCCTTCTGTTTTGCCTTTGCCTGCGGACTTGCTGCGAATAATTGCGGTAAAAGAATGGTGACTAATACGGTTGCCATTTGGCTACGGCACTAAATTTCACAATCTAAATAGAAAACCGAAGGTGTTCAAATTAACCAAATAGTAGAGTTAAGTCGCTTGTCATGAGTAGGCGGTTCAGAGCAGTTGTTGAAAAGACAAGCCATTTTGAAAAAGTACATTAATCTACTTGGTGTACATCAGGTGTTGATTTAAAGTACGTCAACTGGATTGTGTGGCTGTAAATTATTCATCGTGCCGGTAATGGTAGTGGTCATACTTTTGAGGTTCAAAAATCACTTGTGCCAACATGTTTGGCACGAAATGGGCACAAAACGTCATTTTGGTGTTTTTTGCCTATTGTTGTGAGTTATATTTACTTTATAGACTGATTTTAACAAGAATGAAATTGTATGACTTATAGATTCGAAAAATGACTGGTTGGCACGAGGCTAATACGATTTGGCACAGATATATTTTTACCGTAGAGAATTTGGTAATACAGAAAGGCTTTTAAAACGAGGAGTTACAGCAAGAAATGGTACACCCGAGTGGACTCGAACCACCGACCCCTACCATGTCAAGGTAGTGCTCTAACCAGCTGAGCTACGGGTGTATTGTTTACTTTTATTACAATTCCAATGTTTAGACTCTTTGAAAAGAGTGGTACACCCGAGTGGACTCGAACCACCGACCCCTACCATGTCAAGGTAGTGCTCTAACCAGCTGAGCTACGGGTGTATTGTTTACATTTATTACAATTTCAATGTTTAGACTCTTTGAGAAGAGTGGTAAACCCGAGTGGACTTCTATTATTTCAACAGAATACCGACACCTGCCATTTGCATTTGTGAAGAGTGTAGTGCGACTCTTTCTAACAGCTGAGCTACGGGTGTATTGTTAACGCTTGCTTTAAAATGTTTTGCTTCAAAGCGGACGCTATCTTAAGGGGGATGGGCTATTGCATGCAAGCAAAAAAAACATTTTTATGTCTAAATGGTGATTTGCTGTGCAACTTGATTCAAGCTTAAGCAATGTGAGTCGCTTAAGCTTGTAAAAAATCAAATCGATTAGCCAATCTGTTGAAACTCAAATCCTTTCTTTTGAATGTATTTCAATCTAATAGCAAACAAAATAGCAGCGGATGTTAAACCTGCAATTAAGCCAATCCAAAAACCGTGTGCGCCCATAGGTTCAACAAGTAAATTCGTATACCCTAAAATATAACCCGTTGTCATGCCGATCACCCAATACGAGAACAAGGTAATGTAAAATGCACTACGAGTATCTTTATACCCACGTAATGCACCAGCAGCGACAACTTGAATAGAATCTGATATCTGATAGAACGCAGCTAACATCATTAGGCTGCCAGCTAATGCAACCACTTCAGGGTTATCGTTATACAATAAGGCGATTTGGTGTTTAAAGGTCACTGTTAGTATCGCGGTAAAAATGGCTAGGCAGAATGATAACCCTAAACCTACTTTTGCAACTAAGGCCGATATTTCTGGTTGCCCACGCCCAAGGTAGTAACCAATTCGGATCGATACTGCTATACCAATTGATAAGGGCAACATAAATATAATTGATGAGAAGTTGAGGGCGATCTGATGGCTTGCAACGACGTTAGCACCTAATGGCGCTAAAAATAATGCGATGACAGCAAACAGGCTTACCTCAAAAAATAATGCCATCGCAATCGGCATACCCAATTTGGTCATGGACCACATACTGGCTAAATGAGGACGAAAAAACTGTTTGAATGGCGCGAGCTCTTTAAATGTTTTATCCACTAACATGTATATAATCATGGCTGCTAACATAGCCCAAAACACTAATGCAGTTGCAACACCACAACCAGCACCGCCCATAGCGGGAATACCAAAACCACCATAAATAAACACGTAATTGGCGGGTATATTGACCGCTAACCCGATAAATCCAATGACCATTGTCGGCATGGTATAAGAAATCCCTTCACTGCAACCGCGTAATACCTGATACAAAACGAAAGCAGGTGCTCCCCACAAGATAGCATCTATATAACCCACGGTTAATGCATGCAGTTTTGGTTCTAAATGCATAAAATCGAGTAAATATGTTGAAGATGCGAGAAACAACATCACCCCAATACCACCAATTATGGCAATATAACCCGCCTGAAAAATGAGTGACGGAATGATTTGTTGATTATTCGCCCCGTGATGTTGCGAAAACACCGGGGTAAAAGACATTAATAAGCCTTGAACAAATAAGATAGCAGGTAACCACAAGCTGGTGCCAACGGCAACAGCTGCCATATCTACGGCACTCACTCGACCAGCCATCACAGTGTCAATAAAACCCATCATGGTTTGAGTCACTTGGGCTATCAGCACAGGAAGCGCTAATTTTATCAAGCGTGAAATTTGAAAACCTGTATTATTCATTAAAAAACCTATAACGGAACGAGAGAATTATGTTTACTGGTATAGTCCAAGCCACGTGTGAAGTAGTATCGATTAACAATGCTGCAGGTCTTAAAACCTTTGAAGTTGCAATGACACCAACATTAATACAAGGATTAGTGACAGGTGCTAGCGTTGCCAATAATGGGGTTTGTCTTACCGTAACCAAGATACTAAATGATAAGGTTTTTTTTGATGTAATGGAAGAAACATTAGCCGTAACTAACCTAGGTAATATCAGTGTTGGTGATATGGTGAATATCGAGCGTTCGTTAACATTTGGGACCGAGATTGGTGGGCATATATTATCTGGTCACGTACATACTCTGGCCACTGTTAAGTCGGTCAGTAACACCAACGAACATTACAATATTGAATTGCAGGTTGCTCCTCAATGGATGAACTACATCTTTTATAAAGGATTTGTGGGAATAAATGGTTGTAGCTTAACGGTAGGTAAAGTTAGCAATGATGGTTTTGTATTGCACTTAATTCCTGAAACATTGAAGTTGACCAACTTGAATCATTACAGCGCTGGCGACAAGATTAATATTGAAATAGACAGTCAGACACAGGTTATTGTTGATACTGTCGAGCGAATTTTAGCTAAAAAGCAGCTCGCCTAATCAACCGGTGTAATAACATGTATTAACTTGCCTGCTTAGAGTTTTAAGCAGGCTAGCTATAAATTAATAAATTTGTTCATCGTCAGAATCAATATGAAGTTCAATTGTCCGGCGGTTATCATCCAGGTGCATTCTAATGTGTATTGGATTACAACAAATACGACAGTCATCGTAATATTCTTGATCTCCAGAACTGGCATCTAAAGTGACATATTGATGATGCCCGCAATGTGGGCAACTAATGGCACGCGAAAGTAATCTCATCGCTAGTACTCCTCACTGACTCATTATCAATTAGTATAGTGAGCATTTTATATTTTG
>NZ_JACJFI010000318.1 GCF_014164505.1 Shewanella sp. SG41-4
TCTGACAGTAGCGCTGGATTAGTGACTAGATTTCTTACACCATGAGCGTGATCTTCCTTGAAGATGTTACCCTCACACCACTTGCCTACAGTGTTAATATTCACTTTAGCTACTTTAGGACGGACACTCCAAGAGACTTGGAATGGTGAGCCTATTTCATTATAACCAGGGCCTGTTGTTGAGCCATTATACTGAATTGGATCACCGGTATTATTTGGAATATTAACCGCTTGATGAAAACCTTGTTTTATTTCTGATGCAGTGAGCGCTGTAAAATCGAGTGCTTTATCGTCATTGACTAACACAAACACTTGAGTTTCGACTCGCAGTTGCGGGTTATTTATCGCATCATTTAAACAAGCACCTAATGTTGGACCAGGCGCGACTTGTGCACTTGAATGGACATAATGTACTTCAATAGTATCTCCGACCGTTAAAGCGCCATGTTCACTTGGGCAAATAGCATTTTTAGTTGGCATTAATTCGGCTTTGGTCAGTTTACCTGAATATTTAAAACCTGATTGGAAACCTTTACCATCGCCATTACCTGCATAAGTGGTGAACTCTCCACCTGAGTGTTCAGCATTTTTATGAAAATGAATATTACATAAATTCATTTTAGTGAAAGAAGGGGCTTGAGAAAATTGTATTGGATTAGTACCGACAAGTGAGTTTACATCTCGAGGTGACTGAGGTCCAAAACCCTCACCTTTAGTGCTAGTGGCAAGATTTGCTCTTTGTTCTGCGACCACGCTATCAGCGACGGTTGCATGATGTTCGGAGAGGTTATCTTTAGCTATGGCATTGGTTGGTAACGATAATATTGCAATGCTTAGTAATAGTTTGTTGTTCATTTTTATGGCCTATAACCTTGTGAATATAGTTGAAACATAATCTTAGTATGTGAGCAGTTTGTTATCAAAGTTCCCGTGCCGATAAACCATAACAGCAGCAAATATTATCAAGATTGAATCGGCGTTAGCCTGTAGTCAGTATTTGGTAATTATCTGCTTTGATGTTTAGTTGATTTCCCCCAAGGCTCAAACGCGACAGCCCCCAATTTTATTGCAAATGAATTATCTAACTAATAATAACGTATTTGCGTTGTCCGCTAAGGATTTCTAGATTGTGTTAGTAGCCATTGAGAGTTAAATGTTTAAAGATTTAATAGGGGTATCGTCATGTTTATAATTAGGTTTTTTCCAAATCCAAATAGCCAGTACCAACAATAGTATGGTCATGCCAGAAAGCGAAAATAACATAACCGTTTCAAATCCAAATTGTTGCCACAATTGGCCAACCATAATGGCTCCAAGTGAACTTGTTAATGCAACACCACCATAGAAGATGCCATAAACAAAAGCTTTGCTAATAGCATATTGAGATATGTAGGCTCTGATTGTGTTAAGTGACATAACGGTAAACAATCCCAATAGAATAAAACACAGCCATAAATATTCATACCATAAGGCGATGATGGATAGGGTGCCGAAGAAAAAGGCAATTAACAGCATTTTATGGTTGCCAATTTTGTCCGTTATGACACCACTATAATAACTAAATAAGGCTTGGGTTAGCGTCAGTGCAATGATAAATAAAGGAATAATTGAAACAGAATAACCTGCTTGTTTAACTTTAATGATCAGAAACTGATCACTCAATATAAAAAATAGTGCAGCAAAATAAATGATAATCAAAGGTAATAAGCGCATGTCTTGTTGATTGATTACCGCTTTACGTTTCTCATCTTTGGCTTTAATTGAAACAGGAATATCTTTAACTAAAAATAACGCAATTGCAGTGGCAATAAGACCAGGGATCAACGTGGCGGCGAATATTAGCTGAATGCTGTCTTTATCCAGTGTAAACGACGTGAGGATGAGGAAAATACAGATAGTGCCGCCAAGTTCACCTGCGATATCCATAGTTTTGTGAAAGCCGAAGGTTTTGCCAGAGCTATTTACTTCACTGTAGGCGCTGATTAATGTATCTTTTGGGGCACTGCGGACGGCTTTCCCCATACGCTCCACGCCACGGATTATTGCTACTCCTAGGTAACCCTGCGTCAATGCCAACATTGGCTTGGTGAGTGCGGAGATTAAATAACCGCTTACGACCAAAGGTTTGACTAGCGTAAAACGGTCACTTAGATAACCAAACAATATTCTGAAAAAATAAGAGATAAAGCTTGCCGCAGCGATAATAATGCCCAGTTTGTCGACGCCTTCGTTGAGGATATAAACAACATATAAAGGCAGTAGAGTTGTGACCATAGACGAAGCGAAATCAGTAAAAAAACTGACCCACCCGAGATAAATGATGTTGTTGTTCATATGCTGCATAGTGTTGAATTATCAGCCTCGTGATGTGTCAGATAAGTTTAATATACCTACCTTGACCTACAAGAAATCAAAGAAACAATAAATCACTTGCGATCAATATTCCTTGAATAGAGCAACAATCGTTAATGGCTTTAGATTATTACCATTACCATTACTACTATCACTACCACTACCATTATTAATTAGTGTAGTAGGCCATTTTATTGATTCAAATATAGCACTATGTATGGGATTGAAATACAGATAAACAACGATTGAAAAACGTGAATAGATGAGTACGAAAAATAGACGAAATTGTATAAGGAAATGATGTCATTGATCAATAAACAGGATAAAAAAAGGTTTTAAGATGAAGTTAGTGAGCAGTATGTTTTAACTGATTCTGGATGTGAATTATCCACAAATAGAAGGAAAATCCCATGTTGCAATTTATACCTGTATTCGATGGCAATACCATTGCTGTGCGAGCTTCTGGACAAATAACTCTTGAAGATTACCAGCAATTCTTACCCCAACTCGAAACGCAAATTAAACGATTAGGCAAAATCTCATTACTTTTTGAGTTTGATAATTTTTCCGGCTGGGATTTAGATGCCGCAATAGATGATATTAAGTTTGGTATGAAACACCTTAGTGATTTTGAGCGCATTGCGATGGTTGGCGATAAGTCATGGGAACATTGGATGGCATTAATCGCGAAGCCTTTTTTAATATCTAGTGAAGTGCGTTATTTTAACCGAGAAAATCTGCAACAAGCTTGGGACTGGTTACGTGAAAAACAAGAGTTTGAAAAAGCGGTAGAACAATTGCAACCCTATCAAAACATTGTGGTTGCGGTGGATTTCTCCCTGTATTCAAAGCATGCATGTAAACGCGCAATAGAATTAGCTAACTACTATCAAGCTTCGTTAACATTACTCAATGTTGTTCCAGAAGTACTCGCTTATACACTCTATGGTGATCCAGTGGGCTACAACGTTGTTGATCTAGATATCATCAAAGATCAAAACAAAAAAGGTATTGATGCTGCTCAGTTTCAGATGAAAGCGTTTGTAAAAGATTTGGATACTGATTTCCCCATTGAGACCAAAGTGATTTGCGGTGAGATAAATTATGGTGTTGTATCTTTTTTGGAAGCACAACATGTTGATTTAGCCATTTTTGGGGCAAAAAAGAAAAAAGGCATAAACAAGTTATTGGGCTCTGTGCCGCATTATGTTCAAAATCATAGTCGTTGTGAAATATTAATCGTTCCGGTTCAAGAGCCTGTGCTTTAACTTATTATGGCTAAGGTATATTGATATGTCCGATGTACAAAATATAGAAATTGAACGCTACCATGACCAGATCACCGAAGATGTTCGTCAAGTCGTAGAACGATATCGCGAAATTATGGCTTGGGATGTCCCTGATAATGACACAGTGGAAGCTGACAGGCTTATCTTTCAAGCCATTCATGCTGCCGTTGTTGAAATTGAGACAAGCTCAATAAAAGTTTGACGTCATGAACATAGCCGTAATATAACAGCAGATGCTGC
>NZ_JACJFI010000319.1 GCF_014164505.1 Shewanella sp. SG41-4
CGCCGAGTATAGGCTTTAGTTAAATAATCACGATTAGCTTTACGCCATAAATTACGCATCATATCGAGTGAATCAAGGGTGTTTAGCACTCGGCAATGGAACTCTTCATGCACGAAAGGTTTCTGTAAAAAATCATTCGCACCGTTTTTAATAAACTTGGCCGACAAACTTTCATCATTGTCATTAGATAAACCAATAATGGCGATATCTTCACGATTAAGCTTCTCACGTACCCGCAAAACAAGTTCAACACCATCAACTTTTGGCATATTGTAATCAGTGATCAGCAACTGAATATCAGGCTGCGCTGCTAATACGGCTAATGCTTCTTCGCCATCATTGGCTTCAACAACTTTGAACAAATATTGTTCAAGCAGCATTTTCACAAATTTACGACTCACTAGCGAATCATCAGCAACCAATACTTTAACTTCTTGATTGCGATAAAGTCGGTCAATTAACTTGACGACATATTGATAGCTGTGACGTTTATCTTTTGGAATATAGTCAACTATGCTCAGTTTCAATATTTCTCGACGTTGAGCGGCATCTAAATTACTGGTGAGCACAATGCAAGGGGTCGAATACGACGCAACTAACCGAACAATATCTCCGTCAGAAGCATCGGGTAAATTTAAATCAGCAACAACGACAAAATATTTATGGTCTTCTAAAAAAGCTAATGCACTCGACATATCAGGCGCAATGTCCACCTGATATCCAAGATCCTGAACAATCATATGCTTTAATATTTTTGAAACAGTGGTGCTATCTTCTACAATCAACACTCGCAACGTTATCACCTTTACTATTGTGTAGTATTCGAGTTATTTAACACTTTTCAAGTACAATACTGCCGATAGAGTAGCCCGCACCAAATGAGCATAACAGGCCTAAATCACCGGTTTTAAAATCTTGGTTAAATTTATGAAAAGCAATAATCGATCCCGCAGATGCGGTATTAGCATACTCATCTAAGACGATTGGCGCCTGAGTTGGTTCAACATTAACACCAAGAAGCTTCTTCACAACAAACAAATTCATGTTTATATTGGCTTGATGAAGCCATAAGCGCTTAAACTCTTCAGGCTTTATTTGTTCATCGGTAAATTGTGTATCTAAATGTTGGTAAATCATTGGCAATAATTCTTTAAACACTTTACGACCTTGCTGATGAAACAGCTTATCTGCCGTGGTTGCATTTTCAGGATCGCAGCGATTAACAAAGCCAAAATTACTGCGGATATTACTAGAGTATTCGGTTACACAGCGCGTAGATAACACGCTAAAGGCATGTTTTGATGTCGATAACTCTTCGCGTTCAACCACGACTGCAGTAGCAACATCACCAAAAATAAAATGGCTATCGCGATCGCGAAAGTTGATTTGCGGCGAGGTTAATTCAGGATTAATAACCAACACTCTGTTAGCTGTGCCACCACGAATCGCATTAACGGCATTAACAATCGCAAACGTAGCCGATGAACATGCCACTAACATGTCATAGGCAAAACCTTTTGTGCCCATAGCTTGTTGGATTTCAATGGCAATAGCTGGGTAAGCTCGTTGGGTATAAGCACACGCCACAATAACCAAATCGATGTCTTCAGCCGTTAGGTTTGCTTGCTGTAATGCTTGATTAGCAGCTTCAATACCCATCTCTGCTTGCATAGACAACGACTCAGAAGGTCTATCTGCAATTAACGGCATCATGATATTGATATCAAGAATTCCGTCTTTTACCATGACATAACGGCTTTTAATCCCAGAAGCTTTTTCGATAAACTCACTTGACGAATAAGCCAACGCTTGCGTGTTTCCGGCCTCAATTTCGGCCGCATTTTGTTGATTAAATTGGTCTACATAACTATTGTAGCTAATAACTAATTCGTCGTTAGAGACACTATAAGGTGGTGTGTATAAACCACTGCCTGAAATCACAACTTTATTCATTTTACTCTACCATTTTTAGTGAATGAGTTAGCGAAAGCTCATTGAGTGCCAGAAACATCGACATGGATCACTGAAGGTTTTAACATCGCTTATCGATAACCTTACTGATCTATTATGTGGCACGACAGAGAAACATTTTGCTTATTAACGCTATTCTAGTATTTTATGATTTATTCTCGTCATATTAAATTAAATTTGTTTGATGGTCAGACCATTAGATGATGACAATTGACTCCAAAAGCCTAATATAGCAGCATCTATAAGGTTTTTAGAATAAAAATAAACTCCTTAATAACTAAAAAGCATAAAGAAGAACAAATTTTCACTTCTAAATCCTGCTGAGCAGATTATGATTAGACAATGCAACCATAGGAGCAAATAATCCATGAGCAAAATTTTCGAAGATAATTCATATACTTTAGGCAACACACCACTAGTTCGCTTAAACCGCGTTAGCAACGGCAAAGTGTTAGCAAAAATAGAATCACGCAATCCAAGCTTTAGCGTCAAGTGTCGTATTGGCGCCAATATGATTTGGGATGCTGAAAAGAAAGGCATACTCACCAAAGATATCGAGTTAATTGAACCTACATCTGGTAACACCGGTATAGCACTTGCTTATGTTGCTGCTGCACGTGGTTACAAATTAACCTTAACCATGCCAAATACCATGAGTTTAGAGCGTCGCAAACTACTGAAAGCATTAGGTGCAAACTTAGTGCTGACAGAAGGCGCTAAAGGCATGAAAGGTGCCATAGATAAAGCGGAAGAAATTCGCCAATCAGCGCCAGAAAAATACTTAGTGCTTGGCCAATTTGATAATCCTGCTAACCCAGAAATCCACGAAAAAACTACTGGTCCAGAAATCTGGAATGATACCGATGGTGAAGTTGATGTATTTGTGGCTGGTGTTGGTACTGGCGGAACCTTAACAGGTGTAAGCCGTTATTTGAAAGCACAAGGTAAAACAATTACCTCTGTTGCTGTTGAGCCTGTTGATTCTCCGGTTATTGCGCAAGCATTAGCAGGTCAGCCAATTCAACCTGGTCCACACAAAATCCAAGGTATTGGCGCAGGTTTCATCCCTGGTAACTTAGATTTATCTATTATTGACCGAGTTGAAGCGGTAACCAATGAAGAGTCTATTGAAATGGCTCGTCGTTTAATGAAAGAAGAAGGTATCTTAGTTGGTATCTCTTCTGGTGCTGCTGTTGTGGCTGCAAATCGTATTGCTGCATTGCCTGAATTTGCTGACAAAACTATTGTGGTTATATTGCCTTCTGCCGCAGAACGTTATTTATCATCAGTATTATTTGCTGGTGAATTTAATGATAGTGAAAACGTGCAGTAATAAGTTACATAAATAGACTCTACAATTGTCTATGAAAACCAGCTTCGGCTGGTTTTTTTGTTTAACGTCATTTTTGGTAGCTCAGGGAAAACGTAACCCATTAATTAAACGGCACAAACAGCCACTATTTAGCATTACACTGTCAATTCCCTCCTTTATTTAGAAGAAAAGTTAAACCTCAGTTGCAAAGTTGGTATAAGTCACTTGCCTAAAGAAACTGCTTCCGTTCTACTTATTGAAGTCAATTGTATAAGTTATCAGTTTTATTGATGGCTAGATTAATCATTAACCGGAGTCATTGCGCATAAATGAAGTACTCTCTTAAACAAATTACCGTTTTTGATGCTGTAGCCAGTCTTGAAAGTGTGAGCGCAGCTGCAAGAAAGTTATCGATGACCCAATCAGCGGTGAGTATGTCACTTTCTCAGCTAGAGAATTTACTAGACCGTCCGCTGTTTATTAGACAAGGCAATCGACTAACCCTAAGCCATTGGGGCAATTGGTTAAGACCCAAAGCACGCCAATTACTTCAAGATGCACAACAAATTCAATTTGGTTTGCATGAACAACAC
>NZ_JACJFI010000031.1 GCF_014164505.1 Shewanella sp. SG41-4
GCAGAAGACAAATAACAATTGCGTCTACCCATCTGGACCCTATTTATCATCTAATGAGTATTCCAACACCGAATAATTTGTAGGTAATACTCATGTTTTCAGCTGTTATCAATTGCTAAAGCACTTAGCCACTGAAGTCGAAAGGTATTAAGCCAATTAACCATAAAAGAGTGTGTATGGCTTATTGAGTATGGCTAATGCTAAGATTTTCATGACTTAACATTCCATTATCTCGACCTCAATAATGACTCTAATTTATCCATTTTTACGCTAATATAAAAAATATTACAGATGAATAAGCTAAAGATAACTGCCTCTGCTTTGCGGGCAGAAGTGTAAAATGTAGATAAATTTACTTCATTACATCAGTATCCTGCATCAGTTAATGCTGATGTGATGACGATAATGAATTTCCTTCGCTGTCATAAAATCCTGAAGCGCTGTGTTCAATAAAACCTAAGTTGATCATTTTTCTAAAAAACGGGTCAGATTCATTATCGCCAATATCAGCAAAGTCAGTAGATTGGTACGCAGAGAATGTATCTAACTGTTGTTGAATCATTTTGTTGTCGTATGTTACTTCGGCTAATTGCCAATTTACGGCTTTATCTGCCGATTCACCTTTATCTGACAATGCAGTACTAATGCGTTGTACTAGTTTTTTTGCTGGAAACCACCATATATCAACCGTTTTTGTATTTGTTTGTTGTTGATAATGTTCTAGTTTATCGCAACCTTGTCCAGTAGTTTCAATGAGTGTTGACTGCTTTTGAAATAATGGATGGAGTAATTGTGCATGATATTGCCATTCTTGATTAGATATCGTTTTGGTTGCTTCATATTCAATGGCGCGTTTGTCATCAATAAAGTATGAGGTTTTTTTCATGTGATTATGTGGCAGTGTGGTCCATTGTGTTGCGACTTGTTGATTGTTGATATGAAATACAGAATTTTGGGCTCTTAATAATACCAGTTGGTTTTGTTTGTTTGATGCCGCATCGTGAGTCGTTTGTTCAATGTTATAGGTCGCCATGAAGGCAGTTGATTGGCAAGTGTCACTTGCTGATGCAAATAACGGGAAAGTAATAGCAGTTATTAACAATAGAGTTTTCATGTGTTTCATCTTATTGGCTGGTCAAGTATCAAGGCGCAAGCAAAAAGTTAAAGAATAGGGGCAAGCCCCTATTCTTAATTGATAACTTTTTAATTACTCATTCCGAGTTGTGATTATTTAACTGACTTTACTGGGGAGTACCAGAAAGATTGCCAGCGTAATCCATCACATGGAATATTAAGCTTTGCTCGTTAGTTCCTGTAATTAAGTGAGCGCCAGGTCCTACAGCAAAAACACCAACGTCTTCACCCGCATGCGTTTCACTCCCTAGTGGCACTAACGACTCTTGGTGGAACCCTGCGGTTGATGTATCAACATCTGTTAAGTCAACGCGGCCTGTTACTGCAGCAGCTGCATAACTGGCATCAGCATCGGTTTGTGTGCCTAAATCTCTAAAGCCAAGGCCGTTGGTGTAACCAACCGTGGTATAAGGCATGTCGTCTGAGGCTAAACTTGGCTCAGTCGCACCAATCCCAACCACTTTACCTAAGATTGGGTTACCGCGTTTTGGATAGCCTGCAATGGTAAATACATGGCTGTGATCAGCAGTAACAATAATTAAGGTGTCTTCTTGGCTTGTTGCATCAACCGCGACTTGCACAGCCTTAGCAAACTCAATCGCGTCATTTAGCGCGTTATAAGCATTGCCGGCATGGTGAGCATGGTCAATTCGACCAGATTCAACCGTTAAGAAGAAACCTTTGTCGTTATTATCAAGCACCTTAATGGCAGTGGCGGTCATTTCTGACAAGCTAGGTTCACCGGCAATATCATTTTTACGGTCAGCTTCGTATTGCATATGCGATTCGTTAAATAAACCAAATACGCGCGGTGTTGTTTCAGTGTCTATAGCATTAAATGAAGTCTGGTCAAAGACATAAGCACTTGTTGCGTATTGAGCTTGCCATTCGGCGGTCAAGTCACGGCCATCAGTACGGTCACCTTCAATGGTACTGACTGCGTCATTGCTGTTATATGCTATATCTTTAGGTAAAAAATGACGGCGACCACCACCCATAACCACTTCAATACCATCAACATCTACACCGGCATATCGAGCTTCTAAGTTGGCTTCAAAATTGACTAACTGTAATGCAATATCTTCACAATTAGCGCGTTCAGGGGTGTTGGCAATATCCATATCTGAGATATCTTCCCAGTTACGGTCTGCTGACTTTGCATAAGTTGCAGCAGGTGTCGCGTGGGTAATACGTGCGGTTGAGATAACACCCGTTGATTTACCTGCAATTTCAGCTAACTCTAACGCAGTGATCATCTCAATGCCTTTCGTGCTAGCACAATTGCCACGAACCACATCTTCGTCAACACCTAACACGCCAGCATCTGTTTTAACGCCCGACATCATCGCTGTCATTGTTCCTGCAGAATCTGGTGTTTGTGCATCAACGTTGTAGGTTTTTGCTAAACCAGAAAATGGAAACTTATCAAAGCTTAATTGGTTTTCTTCACCCATCATGCCTTTATTCTGACCATCTAAAATACGCGCTGCGGTTACCGTTGAAACACCCATACCGTCACCAACAAATAAAATCACATTTTTAGCTGAGCCTTTAAGTGCGGTTATTTCAGCCGCGGTAGATGCTGTTGCAATCGATACGTTGGCATTGTTTGCTAATTGGCTATCTATTTTTTGCCAAACACTTTCTGCTGTTTCTATTTCGGCAGCGCCTTGACTAAACCATGAATTATTTAAACTGCTTAATAGTTCGGTATCATTTACTGCCGTCACGGCAGGTGAACATACATATTGAGTTGATGTTATTTCAGACGCATCTAAAACGGTATCAGCATTTGTATCGATACCCGAGTCGATTTGCACACCACCATTAAGACAATTAGCATTGCCTACCGCTAAGGGGGTTTGGGTAATTAACGCGTTAGTTCCGTTAGTTCCGTTAGTACCATTAGTACCGTTTGAACCATCAGAACCATTAATGCCGTTAGTTCCATCAGTGCCATTGTCACCGTTGTCGCCACAAGCTGATAATGCTAAAACCAAAGAAACTGTTAATGTTGATAATATAAATTTATTCATCATAAAAACCTTATAGGGTCTATTGACCAACTAAACCAAGAGCACGATTGATTAAATGGAATACAACGCTTTGTTCAACTGTACCTTGAACTAAGTGCGCTCCTGGGCCTGATGTATGAATAGCCACATCTTCTCCCGCGTGAGTTTCGCTATCTAATGGCACCGTTACTTCCTGGTGATAGCCTGAGGTTGTTGTATCGATTGCGGTGATGTCTTGACGGCCAGCGATAGCTTCAGCAGCATAAGATGCATCGCCATCTGTTTCAGCACCTAAGTCTCTGAAACCAAGTCCATTGCTATAACCTAAAGTGGTGTAAGGATTACCAGCAGAATCTTCGCTAGGCTCAGTCGCACCAATACCAACCACTTTACCCAAAATAGGATTACCACGTTTTGGATAGCCAGCAATCGTAAACACATGGCTGTGATCAGCTGTGACAATGATTAGCGTTTCTTCATCATTTGTTGCATCTATTGCTGCTTGAACGGCATTTGAAAATTCAATGGCATCATTAAGCGCTGTGCTTGCACTGCCAGCATGATGACCATGGTCAATTCGTCCAGACTCAACCGTTAAGAAGTAACCTTTTGGATTGTTATCAAGAATTTTAATGGCTTTTTCTGTCATTTGAGACAGGCTTGGTTCGCCAGCAATATCATTGGCTCGGTCGGCTTCGTATTGCATATGCGATTCATTGAATAAAGCAAAAACACGTTCAGTGGATTCAGTATCAATAGCATCAAATCCAGTTTGGTCAATAACGTATTGACCATTTGGATACATAGCACTCCATTCTGCGGTCAAGTCGCGGCCATCAGTTCGGTCACCTTCAATCGCGCTTACTGCATCGGCACTATTAAATGCGACATCTTTAGGTAAAAAATGACGACGACCACCGCCCATCACAACATCAATGCCATCGACATCAACCCCGGTGTAACGCTGTTCTAGATTTTCAAAGTTAACCAGCTGTGATGCGATATCTTCGCAATCTGCACGTTCAGCATTATTTTCAATATCCATGTCTGAGATATCTTCCCAGTTACGGTCTGCTGATTTTGCATAGGTGGCGGCTGGCGTTGCGTGGGTAATACGTGCGGTTGATAGCACTCCCGTCGATAAGCCTTTTATTTCGGCTAACTCTAAGGCGGTTACTACTTCGTTGCCTTTGACTGAGGCACAAGTACCACGAACGACGTCTTCATCAACACCCAGAACCCCGGCATCTGATTTTAAGCCGCTCATCATGGCGGTCATCGTGCCTGCTGAATCTGGTGTTTGTGCATCTACATTGTAGGTTTTAACTAGAGCAGAATAAGGAAATGTTTCAAAGCTTAAGTAACCTTCTTCACCAGAATTACCGGCTAATTGCCCTTTTAAAATCCGAGCAGCGGTAAGTGTAGAAATCCCCATACCATCGCCAACAAACAAGATGACATTTTTTGCTCTTGTTGATCTTGATTGTTGTAATTTTTCTGTGATGGTTGCTTGGCCGTCTTTATACCAAGCATTATTGAGTTGTGTGTCAGTCGTTGTCGCTGCGGTTGCAGAACCTGCGTATGTTGCCGATGACAATATACTAGCGATAACCACTGATAAGCCTTGTTTGAGCATATTCATATTACCCTATGTTGTATTAAGTTATTTGAGAACCTGGCCATAACATAGAGGTTTACAATGAAGGTTAAGTAACACTGCGGTTACAATTAGATTACAAGAGAGTTTAGGTTTTATGTGTATATAATCAAGTTGTTGATTTTATAGTTATTTAATAATGATCCTAGTATTGGAGTTATTACATAACAATAAGTTTGCCTGGCCGCTATGCTTCTGAGTATTTCTGTATGCAATTAACACCCAACACCATGATTAAATTAACTAATATATTAATAAACAATCATAAAACCTATCGTAATCTGAGTCTAAAGAGGTTAAGTTGATTAGCTTTAAAAGAGGGGGCATAGTTGAACTCCTACCTTGCTTATGTGTTTATTGACACAATCAATCGCAACTCTACCTTATGGCAGAATAGTTAAGTAAGATGTTATTAATTCCAACAATTAGATAAGGACTGTTTGTATGGGGGAAGTTATAAGTAATCAGATGAGGGAAGTTATGAGTGAAGTAAATAGTGAAGTAAAGAGTGACAAAATGAGTGAGTCTGCATTAAACGCATTGAAAATTGCGTTTACCTACATGCCTAAATCAATTGAAGTGACTAAGTATGAATATGGCGACAGCTACCAAAAAATATTAGATCACATTGAAACCGTTAGGGAAATATTACTGATTAATGATGTTGATCCTGAAGAAGTTTATGGTGAGGTTAACCCTGAGAGTACGCCCAACTCAACCTATTGATTTAATGATGCTGCGAGTTGTTCGGCAGGGTAGCGGTAGAGTGGATGACATAGTTAGTTTTGAATAGTGTCATTAGTTAAAAAAGATAAAAGCTATTCAATAAACAAACGAAATCTAAGGGTGTAAAGAACTGACTTACTATAAGTTATTGATAATGTTTATTTTAGTGGGGTGTTATTTATATTGTCTTGGCAAACCAACATTTTTTAGTGCGGTAGGCGGGAGAATGTTACTTTATCTCAAACATATATAAAATTTAAGATATTATTAATCAATAGCTTAAGTGTCAGGTCTTATTTTGCGAGCTGTTCAATAAGCGTTATACGTTTCAAGGATTGCGATGACATCTTTCGTGTGTCTAGAGTGTGATTCTGTAAAATATAAAACTGATCTAAATGACTTAAACTCTAACTTTGGATTAGACTCAATTTATGTGTATTTTCTAACTTTCTTATTAAATTATGATGATAATTTTTGTGGTCATACCACGATTAACTGAGCCTATAAACTACTTGCACGTTATGGTTCAGAATACGCTGTAGTCACTGAAAATTATAAAGTAAATTTATTAGCTTCAATCGATAAAAAATCTCCTTTTCCTGTTTAAAGTTCACTACACAAAAAATATGCGATGCTTAACACGCCCCACATCCTACAAAACAATGATTCTTGCCTATACTCTTTAGCATGTAAATCTTATGTAAATCTTATGTAGATATTATGTAAGTATTGAGTAGGAAATAACTGTGAGCAAACTCAATAAGATGTATGAGAGTTTGTTGTTGAATTAATATTGATTTTTTCAATAAAGGAACATTGAAATGAAAGCACTCCTGTACTGTATTGTTTTGGTCGCACTAACAATCAGCCAAGCACATGCTAAAGACACTCCAAATGGAAAACCATTTATCGCTTTAGAAGAGCAAATAGCCGCCACAAATGCTGCTATAGATGCTACGAATGAGGCAGTTGAAGCCACTAATGGGGCGGTAGAAGCTACAAATGAAGCTCTAGATGCGTCCAATGCAGCAACTGACGCATCCATTCAAGCATTAAATGCTGCTGATGCAGCACTGCAAGCGAGAGATGATTTTCTACAAAGCCAAATAGATCTATTAAATATGACATTATCTGATCAATTGGTCATCATTAATGCTCGTTTCGAAGAGTTAGAAGATCAAATCGAGTCAGTTGATGCCCAAAGTCAAGCTGCAGATGCATTAATGGCTGAAAAAATTGAACTTAATAGGGTTGCGATTGATTTACTTACGGGTCAAGTAGACTCTCAAGAGCAACTTAACGCCTACCAAACTAATCTGATAAATACATTGTTTAGTCGGGTCAATTCACTTGATACTTCTGTAGCGAGTAACCAATATGTTGCTTTGCAACAATATCAAACAATCGCAAACCAGATCCGCTCAATTCAAAGCGAAGATTCATATACAAGTAGCCAAATCAGTTATCTTCAAAGTCAACTTAGTGTAGCAACAAGTAAAATTAATACTTTATCAAATTCCTTGGGTCGTGAATGTATTGATGGCTATTACGTTGCAGGCGTTCAGACAGATGGTCGACTATTATGTAGAGAGGCGTCAGATATTGTTGTCGTAACCCAACCATTAACTAAAACTCGCACTTGTGTGTCTGAGTTCATTGGTTGTCTGGATTATGAATATTGGCAGTATGGTACAGCATATTGTCCTACAGGCTATAAGAGGACAGCGACAAGCTACAGTACTCCAGGTGGACTTGCTTCGAATCAAAATTACTATTCTGCGGCCTACGTAAGAACCAGTCGGACTGACAGTGAGTCTACTGCAACAGGTTATGTTAAGGTCACTTGCTCAAATGATCCTCTTTATGAATATACACCTTACTAAATTTTAAGGGCAATGTTGCATTGCCCTTACTTTTTTATTTAAGTAATAACATGATTCGCTAGAGCGAAGTGCTTATACCGTGGAATAAAGGCTTTAATGGCGCATTATTCAATCATCAGTATGTCAAAGAAGAAGACCTTAACCCATTTGAGCAATAAACAAGTAAATGAATGCATTACAGAGTATCGAAAACGCGTAATCGATATTAGTTATTTATGCGCTCGTTGAATGAGTTGATTGCTCGAATGGCCAACAAAGAAGATAAGTGCACTGGCAGATTTTATTCGTAGCCATCCATGGTGCTCACCCTTTGGGCCAACTGCAGCTGTTCAAATTCATTCCCGACGAATTTATGGGAGGGCAGGTTTACCTATTCCTTTATAAAAAGCCAAGCGTTATTAGATGATGCCGCTTTATTTGCCTGCACGGCTATGTCGACATTAATTCACCAACAAAAACTCCCATTCGTGCCAAGATGGCTAAAACCCCGAAACCTCCTATTTCACCTGTATACAACGCCGAATTAACTCAGTGATAAAAGGTTAGCAACCGGCAGAGTTATTGCCTTTTGTTGGTACTGAACGTCTGGGTATGACTTTAGGGCTGATGGTATTAAGACTATATTCTGCTGGTGGAAGATACTGGGCGAATTATTTGAGAGGATAAACGTGGTGCTATTAGTACAAATCGCCACGATATTATCAATAGACTCAACATATCTGCCAAGAACTGGCTAAAAATGACCACTGACTTTGGTTCATTATTCAAAGGTGTTATTGGGGCGTTACTGGCCTTAACAGAATATTCTAAGCATTTAGAGCGTAAACGACGACAAGGCGCTTCAAACTATCAGCGCTGGTGGTATTTTAAGGCTTAATCTAAAAACTAGAACTAGAACTAGAACTAGAACTAGAATACTAACCTCATCTAGCTTGATATCAATCAAGCCGCGAATGCAGCTGTAAATCTACCGTATTACTAATCATTTCCCATATAACGCTCAGTTTGTTGATGACTTATATTCAATTTACTTATTTGAATAGTGCTGAAGGCTATCGCAATCAAAGCTAAAAGCAGTTGTGTTAATTCATCATAAAAATGGATGATATGTTTAATTGTATACACACTTCCAAAGTTATGGCTATCGCATGAAAGTTTGCTTTTTGAACGCTTCACATGCGAATTTAACTCGAATTGATGTAGGTCAACATTTGAGCATATTGAGTTATTTTTTTATAGTTTATCGGTTTAACTCAGCCTAATCTTATCCTGTACGGTAAATATTATTTTCTGAGGATTATAAGCAAAGATTCAATATTTTTAACTTAGCCGTAATCTCAGAGGTATAAGCGAAGTCTAAAAATTGGCGCTAACTCATAGGGTCGCTGACAGCACTAAGTAGATGATTCCTGAATAACAACATTATTACGTAGTTATCTTATAAGTTTAGACCAATTCGTATTTTGCAAATCGTTGTTATATATCTAAATGACAGGGAGTTATGAAATGAAAAAATATATTTTAGCATTGAAAAGTTACATTGGCCTGCTTCTGATTACCTGCTTAATCATTACTGCTAATATCAGTGCTGCCCCCAGTGGTGGAAGGGGCGGTGGAGGCGGTGGAGGTGGCGGTGGAAGTGGAAGCGGTAGCGACGGTGGAAGTGGAGATACACCTGACTATAAGGAGCTCGTTATTCTCTATCGGGATGAAAACGGTGTTCCCATCCCAACAGAACCACAGCTTGTAATCGATCCCGAGACTGGTTTAGAGGTCTGGGGTGGATTATGTAGGCAACCCATCGCTTTTAATGTGTCCAACGACTTAAATACGATGTGTCCTACGAGTTGTGCGGTGAAAATAGATGGAAAAGATGTTGTTAGTAGCATTGATCAATACTCCTGCGCGGTCGCTGCTGAATGTACGGGTTGTACACAGGAGGTTGATTTTGGTCGTATCAATGTTGCTAGATCGGGTTCATCAGTATTTGAATCTCAATTAGACGACGTGATTGTGAGCTTGTCCACCGCAGATTGTGTCACTCTCGATCCCGCCGGACGTTTAGTTGCTAACACGGTCGAAAATGGCATTGATCCGAATACACCAAAAGTACTGAGCAGCACCATCGACTCGCCAATACAGAACCTAGCTATCTATAGGCAACTGATGCTGACGGGTGACATAGGTGTTGGTTTACCTGAAGGTGTTGATGTACTTAACACTGCAGCAAGGGGGATCGGTACAGCGTCTGGGAAGTCTGGCGAAGTTAATGTGGACTTGATTGTCTATCTTAATCAGATATTTGGTCTGACGGAAGTAGACGACACTATCCTTGGCAAACTATATGAGGATTACAGGGAAGAAGTAAAAGGTAATATGGAAACTGTTACTAAAGCTTTCTTGGACTACCGAGATTATAAGTATGCTCGCTTAGACAACTTCTCAAGTCAGGCTAAATCACTACCAAAACCCGCTTATATACTTGGCGATACAAGCTTTGGCTTCTTCGAGTATTTGGCCGTCACTCCTGATAATGCAGATCGATTCTTCATCAAAAAAGGCTCTATCCTAGAGGCGGTGTTCTGCAATAATTTTGCTGAAAATGGGCATTGTGTTGCCGATATGGCCGATTCAACTACTGGAGAGGGTATTGCTGCTGGTTTCACTGGCGGTAATATCGGTGGGTTTGCCCAATCAGCTGATGATACTCGCGCGGTGATTAATTTCATGCACAACTGGCCAATGCCACTCGGTTATGCAACCCCAATATCTTGCGTGACCTCAAGCGATATCAATATCACCTATGACTTATCGATCAGTAGTAAATCCGGTCTACAGGTACCCGTGCGCATGATAGACGGCATGGAAGAGGGCAGAGAATTTATTGTGTCCATCGCCAATGCGGGGCCAGACGCTGCTTCCGGTACCGTTACGGTAAGCGCCGAAGAGACAAATGGACGTCCTATCAATGGCTCACCGTGGGTTTTTGAATTCACGGAGCTAGGTGCCAACAGAAGTGCGTCGTTCACTCAAATGTTTATTATTGACCTTGGTTATGCCGCTACCATTAACTGGACGGCCACAGTGGCTAGCGCAGATGATGCAAACCCCAACAACAACGAAGTTACCGCAACCAGCATCATAAAACTGACACGAGGGGGTGGCAGAAAGTAATCAATCAACGCAGATTTTCTGCAAACCACACTTATCTGAGCTATAACAGTTAGAAAATGAAAAAGGGGTTGGAAATCGCCCCTTTTTTAATAGAAGTGGAATAAATTGAGTCAAATCGTGGCCAAGCCCTACAAAAACTAATAAACACCGGAAGAATAATCAACTTAATATAAAAACGATCAGCGATGTTCAATCATTCAGTTGTCCACCATTATTTTTGTAGGTCTAAGTGCTTTTATTCATCATTTGGTTTGACTTGCCGCTACAGAGATTGATTGTATTTTTAGCTGCGGTCATAAGAGTCTCGAAGTACTTTATCATCTATAGCGATCGGCTCACCTTCAGAACGCGCGGCCATATATGGCATGGTTAATTTAGTGAACTTTTAGATCAAAAACGACGCTAATGTGTATCAAACTGCCAATTTTGGTTGTGTGCTTAAAGCTTAATCTTTAAAACTAGGACTAACACTAAAAAATAACCTCTTTTCCACTTTGATATCAAACCAGCCGCGAGTGCAGCTTAAAATCTACCGTATTACTCATTAGTTTCCATATGCCATTCAGTTTTTTGATGATTTTCGTTCAGTTTTTACATTTGAATAGTGCAGAAGGCTATCGCAATCAAACATAAAAGCAGTTATGTTAATTCTTCATAAAATGGGTGCATGGTTTTGCCTTGTTACAAAAAGGAAGATTCGAAATGAATGATGTTGCATTAGAAGAAAAACAAAATTTTGTTAAAAAACTATTTTCTGGTGGGTTTAGATTAGTTGATGTCTTTTGGGCTGGATTCGTTCTAATAAGTGTAATTATTAGTTTAATTGTTTCAAAATTAACAACGGTAGAGTCGCTAATTATCGGAGATTGTTTAAAGTCCGTTTATTTTATCTTGATTAGTATTGCAGTCTGGAAGTCTGCGAGTACATATCAAGGGAAAAAAATATGGTCAGTTTTAGCTAAAATTTGTTCAATACTAACCATTTCTGGCAGTATTTTTGCTCTTGGTTCGTGGGTTATGTATGTTTCTTCAAACTAGCAACATAATTTGGTGTTGAACTAAGCTGTTGCGCGGAGCAAAATGATACTTCAATGGATTGAACTACAGTTATTGAATCAACTAGATTTAGAAAAGATGTGATGGAACACCACAATGGCAAGGTGATTTCAATGAAATACGTACAAATCAAGCCTTGTAATCAATTCAAAATTGCTCTTCAGCCCAGAGCCGATGTCAAAAAAGAAAACTCCTTTAGTATAAAACTTATCAGTTAACCTTGACTCGGCATAGGGCAAGTCTACCAAGCTGTTTGCGGCATGCAAAGTGCACATCGCACAAATGCTAAAACGTTATGTGCCAAAGAGAGGCTCAAGCTTTGCGTAATTATTACATCGTCTTATTCTTTATCGCTTCTTTATTTGGATGTGGACAAAAAGCTGAATCAACTTCGGAACAGGTTGAGAGAAATATTGTTCAAAGCTTGAAAGTTGGAGATGATGCTAAAGCTATTGAGAATTATCTTAACTCCCAAAATATCTCTTTCACTTATGACAAATACACCAATAGATTTCAGGGCATAATTCGAGATGAAAGCTTAAGCTTACATGCTATTACTATTTCAATTGTATTGGATAATAAGCAGAGGTATATCAACGTTGAAGTTAATGATAGTTACACTAGCTTGTAAGACACATAACAAATTACCTAAGTTAGCCACAATTAAGCCAAATTGAAGATAATAAAATGATAGATGCCGATGAGTTAGCGAGTATCTACAACATGGATGTTTTGGCTAAGCCCACATAGAAGCTGATTTAAAAATCAACAATCGGCGTCTCGCTTAATCATCTGAATGATGAGTTTCCCGTGTTCATCAATATTATGTCGTCATTATCGGTTTGTTATTGAGCACTTGCTTACCCTGAAACAGCGCTCATACTACTATTTATATAATCAGCTCCACAATCAGCTCCACAATCACCCCCACAATCTCCAAGCTAAACCTGATGCGCGTGATGTCGCTTGTTTGCTGGCTTTTTCAAATATCATTGCAGTGCCTAAACAATAAAAATGGTTTTTGGCGCGGGTGATGGCGGTGTAAAGCAGTTCTTTACTGAGTAATTGCCATTGGGCGGAGCTGGGTTTATGCGGTAATACAAAGCTGACTTTATCAAACTCGCTGCCTTGGCTTTTATGTACTGTCATGGCGTAGCAAGTGTCGTGGCTTGGTAAGCGTGCGGGTAATACTTTGAGCAGGCTGCATTCGGCCATAACAAAGTGGGCCATTAAGCGACTTGGCTTAGTGCTGTCTTGCAAGATTAAACCAATGTCGCCATTAAATAAGCCCAAGTTATAATCGTTACTTTGAATAATGATCGGTCGGCCTAAATAGAACTCATTTTGAGGATTAATCAGTTTGGCGTGTTTAAGACTGTCGGTGATGGCGATGTTCATGCCCTCAACTCCAAATTCTCCAGCTCGCATGGCACACAAGACTCGATATTGGTTAAAGCTGTCGATGATGGTTTGTTCAGAATGAGGCAGTGTTATGGCACTGTCCTGTCGATCCGCTTGATCGATAATGGCCTGCTGATTTATCCTTTGCTGATTTTCTTGTACCAAACTCAGATACTCACCATAAGCGTTTGCCGATAATGTCAATAACGCTTGTTTGCCAGTGTTATCTCCCTGGGCATTATGCTGATGTTCAAACCAATTCAATTCGGCATGATTATCTTGCCACACTTGACGAATCGCATGCACATTAGATTGATTAACCGCATTGGCTAATAGGCCAATACCGGCATAGCCTTTAAAACGATGGCTGTGCATCAACATACACAAACTGTCACCAATTTTAGGCTGTTGATGAATAAACTGACTGACATTTTGTTGGGTTAATTGCTCAATGAGCTTTGCCTGTGCTGCGCTGTAACGCATTGACCATGGTGATGCCTCATGCTGATTAGCTTGTTTTAAGCCAACACAAATATCGGCTAGCACTGCGCCAGCTTCTACTGATGCGAGTTGATCTTGGTCGCCTAACAATATCAAACGGCCATGAGACGGTAGGGCGCTGAGTAATTTGTACATCATGGGTAAGTCGACCATCGATGCTTCATCAACCACCAGTAAGTCTAAGCGCAACGGATTATCCTGATGATGCCTAAATTGATATGAGTTTGGGATAACCCCCAATAGTCGATGCAATGTTGAGGCTTCTTCTGGTATTTGTTTTAGCGAATCTGTTAATACTTTCGCCAATACTGGGTCGCTCACTTGGGTTAGCTGTTGCAGTAAACGATGTTTAGACGCCTTGATAGACTCACTCAGCCTTGCTGCAGCTTTACCTGTAGGCGCGACTAAACGGATGGTTAGCGGCGATTGGGTTAACAGTAACAATAATAGTTTAGTTACTGTGGTGGTTTTACCGGTTCCTGGGCCACCTGTGATCACCGCTAATGCTTTGGCTAAGGCCGTTGCTGTAGCGATTTTTTGCCAATTAAACGGGCTGCTATTGCTGTCTTCTGCGGTAAATAAACATTCAATGAGTTGCGGCAGATTACTGTTAGCTAGGTCGATTTCAATTTGTTGATTGGCTAATTGGGTCAACTTAGCCGCCACTTGAGTTTCAAAAAAGTGGTACTTATTTAAATATAAGCGTCCATGTTCAAAGATCATCGGTTTATTGTCACCGGGCTGGCCGACGGCATCAAATAGCGCGATTTGTTCAATCAATTGTTGATGGTTAAGCTCAATCCGACAATTGATTTCAGCGTTGCCGCGGTTGTCTTCTGCCATGGGATTGGCTAAATCAATTTGCTCGATGACTAAACAACTGTGCTGATTCGACAATTGCTGGCTAAGCATGGCGCAAACAAGCAAGAACAGTTGCGGCTGTTGTTCGCTAATTGCGGGATCGTTATTGATGGTTTCAATATTGGCCAGCTCTAAAGCAAAATGACGATCGAGTGCGGTAATGAGCCGCTGTTCTTGCCAAAGGTGTAATAACTCAGTGATTGGATGGGTGAGTATTAGCATGATGACGTCTCCGGCGCACGATTGTCTGTATTACCTGTAAATAAGCGGTCGAGTTGTTCGATTAACGCTTGCGGTGGTTTGTCATAAAATACCCCAGCGCCAGGATTCTCAGGATGCATGCCGCGTAAAAACAGGTAATAGCAGCCGCCAATATGCTGTTGATAATTGTAGTTTGGTAATCTAAGCGATAAGTAACGATGCAACGCCAAGGTATACAAGATGTATTGCAAATTATAACGATGGGCATCAATGGCTTTAGCCATGGCAGAGCGAGTATAGTCGCTATAGTTATCGCCCAAATGGTTGGACTTATAATCGGCAATATAAAATTGGCCTTGGTGTTCAAAGGTTAAATCGATAAAGCCTTTTAACATGCCTTTTAAAGTATCAAAGTCGAGTCCTGCGACATAACCGTGCTGCTGCAAAATATGATTTAATTGCGATGCTTGTAAGGTTGAAATAGGCAAGTAAAACTCCATTTCGACCATTTTTTGCTTCATGCCTAATTGGCTTAATATCAGTGATGTGTCCTGTGACGATGGCTTGATAAACAGCGGCGCGGCCAATATTTGCTGATACCAGTCCATTAGCGGTTGTTGCCATAGGACTTCGTCAAACCCATATTGTTTCATGGCTTTCGTTAGCGCTGGTGTCAGCTCGGTGTCTGCTTGGGTAAAATCAAACAGTTCTAACACTAAATGCATAAAACTACCGGCATTGGCACCGCGCTCGAAGGTAAAGCGATCAAGTACGGGTTCGCTGGTGAGTTCATCTTGTAACTGTAATTGGATTAACTCATCGGTGAAGTCTTCATCGTCGGCACCGGGTGCGACTCTCTCGTGAGGCAGATGTTTCACTAAGCCAGAGTAACTGCCCACGCGCCACGCAAGGCTCTGAACGCGAGTGACTTTTTTGGCCGCTAGAATGTCATTATTATCGTTAATATCGGCGAGTACTGAATCGTCAATATCGTTGCCTAAGCATTCCACGCTCATTGCCGGTAATGTGGCTATCGCATTCACTTTGGCTTGAATAAGGGTGAAGTCAGTTTTCTTGTCGGTAATGCCCAACAGATAACCGATACCTGTTTCATGTAATTGACTGCTGATCCCCGCCTTTAATTGGCGGCTTTGGTTGGCAATATACAAATAACACACGTAAACCGGCCGTGTTAACGCCACATACAACAAGCGTAAATCTTCAGCGAGGGTTTCTTGTTTGAGTTGTTCCCAGCCTTCATCGGTGGCGTCGATATCCCAAATGAGCTGCTCATTTTTATGGTACATCATCGGCGCAGGGCGTTTTTTATTACCACGGGCTAAGCTGACAAACGGCACAAAACAGACCGGATATTCTAAGCCCTTACTTTTATGAATAGTGACAATTTGCACCAAGTTCTGCTCGCTTTCTAAGCGCAGTTGCTGCTCATCACCGCCATTGTTACCAATCAGTTGTTGTTCGTACCAATTGATAAGGGCGCTGCTACCATCGAGCTCAGTGGCCTTTTGCTGCAGCAATTCGGCTAAATGCCTAAAGTCGGTTAAGCGTCTTTCGCCAGAGGCTTTAAGATCTGCTGTGTTGTCGTCATCAGCATCATTAAAGCTATTGTCACTATTGCTGCTATAAGTGCTATCACTATTGTTGTCACTATAACTGCTATCACTGTGAGTATTAGCGTTATGTTTATCAACACTATTGATGTCAGCCGTGACAGATTGCGACAGATAACGATGGATCAGTTTAGTTTCGCTGGCAAAGTTAAGCAGCGCAGGCATAACGCCGCGTTGTTGCCACAACTGATGCCAATGAGTGAATTGATCTAATACCTGCTGGCGTTGTTCTTCATCTTGGTTAAATTGATGGATCCGTTGGGCATTAAAACCAACAAGCTCAGTGGCCAGTGCGGCGCGGATAGCACGCTCATTTTTAGGCGTGGCTAAGGCATACAATAAAATAGCCATTTCACGGGCTTCAATGGTGTTAAATACGCTGTCTCGGCTTAAAAATACCGCGCCAATTTTACGTGCTGATAACTCCGCCTTCATTACAGCGGCTTCGTTACGGTCGCGCACCAATATGGCAATGTCTTTGGCAATGAGCGGTTTAGCTTCCTGCTCAAGGCTGGTATTAACTTTACATAATCCCTGTTGCGCCTCGGTGAGTAAGCGCTTTATTTCACTGGCAGCATCAGCAGCTAAGCGTTGTCTTGCAGTAGTTTTATTTAAGCCATTAACATCGTCTTCGGCTAATAAGCGGATCCGCAAAGCCGCTGGATTGGTTGTCGCTTCACTCAGGTGTTTATTGGCTGCCGATGATGGGGTTTTAACAATATCATAGGGGATAGCTTGGCTAATAAACGGGTCTTGGTGTTGACTAAATAGCTGATTAACGCCATTGACTAACTGAGTGGATGAGCGGTAATTGGTGTCAAGATTATAATGAGCCTGTGTTTGTTGGCGAGCGGCAATATAAGTGTAAATATCGGCACCACGGAAAGCATAAATAGCCTGCTTAGGATCGCCAATCATTAATAAACTTAAGCGACCCTTGTTAGCGTCATCATCGTTGTTGTCATTACTAATGTCGTCATTACTTTTACTGTCATCATCTGGGCTATTCACCCTTGTATCTGCGGTTAAGCCCAGTTGTGACGCTAGCGGCTGTTGATACACCTGATTAAAAATGGTGAATTGTAATGGGTCGGTGTCTTGGAACTCATCAATTAATGCGACCGGAAAACGCTTAGCAATGGCATGGGCTAAGGTGATTGGGTTTTGGCTGAGCGCCATGGCTAAGCTGAGCAATAGATCATCGGGTGTCATCAAATTGCGTTGCTGTTTTTGGCCCGCAAAGCGTTGGCGAATTCCCTCACGGGCGCGCACTAAAAATGACGGAATAAGCTGATTAATCAACTCAAGTAAGCGTTCAATATGCTCCAGTAACGGCGCTTCATTCGCACTGGGAATAACGCCCCCTTTATTGAGTTTAAGCTCGGATAATGCCAGTTGCTCCAGCGCTTTTATTGGCGGTAATCCTTGGCCAAATTTCACCCAGTTACTAATGCTATCAAACAGTTGGCTAAGTTTAGGATAGCCGTCGGTGCCTTTACCAAATCGTTGACCGTTTAGTGGTAGCGATTGCAATAATTCAAGGGTGCTGTCGTGCAGGCTTTGCCACAATAAGGTAAAGCGGCTGATACTTTGGCTTAGCTGTTGTTGTAGGGTTTCAAAGGCCAGAGGCTGCTTTGATAGCACTGCTTGGCTTGCACCTAATAACGGTCGTAGTTTTTGTGCTAACACATCAGGTTCGGCAAACACATCACTGATAGCTTGGGCTAAAAAGGGCGGTAATGGATAACACACTTCACGCCAGAAATCGCGCACTGCATGGTGTAAAAACTCACTGTCGTCGAGGGTGAATTCGGACTCAAATAGCAATGACGACTCAAATGCCATGTCTGACAACACGCGTTGGCAAAAGGCGTGAATGGTAAAAATGGCCGCTTCATCTAACGACTTTAACGCTAAGTCTAAGCGTCTTAACGCAATAGGACGTTCATCTTCCGAGGTGTCTTGGTAAAGCTGTTCAATAAACTCATCGTTTACGGCTAAGCCTAAAAAGCGTTTAAACGCTAAGTTAATCCGTTTACGAATTCGGTCTCTGAGTTCTTCAGTGGCGGCGTTGGTGAAGGTAACCACCAAAATTTGCTCACAACTTAACGGCGATTTACCGCCGTGGCCTAACAATAAACGTAAATACAAACCGGAAATAGTATAGGTTTTCCCCGTACCAGCACTGGCTTCAATTAAGCTTGAACCGTTAAAAGGTAAGGTGAGGGCATTAAGCGGTTTCACGGCAATAGCGTCCATTAATGCGCTCCTAGTTTAGCTGCGTTGGCAATGAGTTGCGCTTGAATATCGACCGCGGTGCCACTGACAAAGGTGTCTAATTCTGCCAATTTATCTTTGTGATACTGGCTTAACATGGGTTGCAGCAAATGGATGGCTAATGCACCAAACCTAGCTTCGCTAAAGTCTTCTGGGAAATGGAATAAACGTTGGTTATGTGGGTCGTGCCCTTCGCCGAATTGGTTTTGGCCGTCATCCCATTTTTGCTGGGCTTTAAGTAGCTTTTCTTCATGGTCGCCATCGGTTTCAACATAGGCGAAAGCCGTTTTAGGCATAAAGCACAAGGGTTGAGTTTGCCCCTGAATAAAACCACTGATAAAGCGCATGAGTTGTGCCTGCGCTTGTTCAGCAGTAATAGGCGCAAAGGCATGAAAATGGCCAATGTCGAGTAAGTAACTGAATTGATTTTTACCCATGCCCGAGGTAGACGAATTGGCCATGGCGTTGATGCATAAATGACGTAAGTACACCCGAATAAAATCTCGTCCGTGGGCTGTGCCGGGGCGGTAATTGACTAAGCCTTTAGGCAAAATATCGTCAATACGGCCGACAAGATTGACTCGCACGGTGGACGAATGGGTTGTATCTGCTTGTGCTGGTAAATCCTGCACAGATAGAGCATGCGCTGGAAAGTCTTGCAT
Organism: Shewanella sp. SG41-4; assembly: GCF_014164505.1. Classification (GTDB taxonomy): domain Bacteria; phylum Pseudomonadota; class Gammaproteobacteria; order Enterobacterales; family Shewanellaceae; genus Shewanella. Next base: position 19,180 of record NZ_JACJFI010000031.1, read on the forward strand.
CGGTAAATCAAAGTTAAGATCCACATTCAGCGTGTGCATGGTTTGTTGATCTTGTAAAAACTGCACCCGATTAATCAACGGCGATATATCGCGTAAATATTGATTAATTAACAAGTCGTCGAACGGCGCCATGGGCAATTCACCGCTGGTTTTGAGCTTGCTGAGTAATTCGAGATCTGGACTGTCGAGTTGATGTTCAATGGCATTGTCGAGCATGCGTGATTGCAATAAATATCGCTCGAGTGCATTTAAGCTAAACGGTTCGTCATTGTCATCGGCTTGAATATCCAATGATAAATCGACTTTTAAACTGCGATTGAAAAAGAATTGCGCTGGATTACGGTAAAAACGAATTAATGCCGACAACTCGAGTTCGACCACTTTAATGCCTTCGCTATTAATATGAGTATGGGCAAACACTTCATCTGCCTGTTCAGCCGACAAGGGTAATGCTTGCTCAAAAAAGTGATTGTTAATGGTCGCATTGGCGGGTGGCGGGCACCATTGGGCATTAAAGCTATGTTGCAGTTTATTCACACTATGCGCAGATTGTGGTGTTCCTCGGAAAAGTTTAGCATCAAAAGGCTGCAAAGGTTGTGCTTGAATAAGCTGTGCCAGTACGGCTTTATCGGCATCATCAAGGTTGATTTCGGCTTGTTGTTCAAGCTGTTGCTGTAAGGATTGCGGTAGGTAGCTGAGTTGGCAATATTCGACCAACTCAGACACTAACATTGAGGCGATACGTTCGGCATTATCGCGCTCACTGTGGCCAATATAACTGATGTAAAGTTGCTCTCTGGCCGACAGTAATGCTTCTAAAAATAAGTAGCGGTCGTCTAATCGGCGCGAGCGATCACCTTTTTTAGGGCCAAAATGCGCCATTAAATCAAACCCGACAGGATGTTGTACCCGCGGATAGACGCCGTCATTCATTCCCAGCAAGCACACCACTTTAAAGGGGATTGAGCGCATTGGCATTAAGGTACAAAAATTCACGCTACCAGCAAGGTAACGTTGGCCGACCCGAGATTCAGTTAAGCGCTGATTAAACCACTGCTTTAGGACTTCAATATCGACTTGGCCTTGATGACCGGCGCTTTCAAGCTCAGTGTCTAGGGTGACTAATGCATCTCGAATGGCTTGAATTTGCTCACGCTCGTCATCTGTGGTGTCGTAGCAATCGGCGAGTAGTTGTTGTAATTGTTCAAGGCGCTCTGCGGTGCTGTAGTCATTGGCAAATAAGTTAAAATAAGTATCGATGGTTTCTAAAAAGTTGAGCAACTTACCTAATGCTTGCGATGATTGACCTTCAATGCCTTGCACCATCAAAGTATCGCGATAAATATCGGCATCGTCGTTAAAGGCGTAGCCTAGGATTAAACGCTTAATGCCAAATGCCCATGAGTTTTGCGTAAAAGGCTGCACACCTAGTTGGCTACGAGTTTGCTCACTGCGTCCCCAACGGACATTCGCATCGTCTAGCCAGCGGCGGATTAATGACAATTCGTCATCATCGAGTTGGAAACGACGCAAAATAGCAGGCACTTCTAAAATACCAATAATGTCTGTGAGGCCAAAGCGACTTTGATTGATATTTAGCAGGCTTAAAAAGCTATTAATCAGCGGTGACTCTTGTGCTGCCCCCCTGTCGGCAATGGCGTAAGGTATGTAGTAATCGCCTTTGTGCTGATTTTTGTCGGCAAAATACTGACTGTTGGCGGTACCAAATACCGCATCAATATACGGAGCATACGCCGCAACATCGGGCATCATGATCACGATGTCTTTAGGGCTTAAGTCGCTGTTGTTTGATAATAATTCTAAAAGGTGATCATGTAAGGTTTCAACTTCACGCAGGGCACTGTGGCAACTGCGTAAGGTAATTGAGTCATCACTTGGCAATAAGGTGCGGCGGGCATGAATATCTTGATACAAACTGGCGTTTGGCCCTAATGGCTGGCCGAGTGTTTCCATTTGTAAGATATCGTATTGCACCCCGTGCAGCAGATTATTCGGCTCGGGCTCAACATAACAGTCGTAACCAAAATCGGTGTGTTCTGGCGGCAACGACAGTAATAAATCCAGCAGTTCGCGGCCCATTTGACCATTATTGGCCAATATAGGGTTACCCACTTCTAGCTTGTCTTCCCAGTCTTGGTCTAGTTGTTTTTTATTGGCATATTGCAGTGCCATGCGAGCGCGGGTTTTCGGCTCAATAATATCGCCCCAATAATGCTGGCAAGGGCTGAGAGATAACATTATCACATCAATACGACTGGCTAAGTGGTACAGCACATCGAGGGTTTGTGGCGGCATGGATGAAATACCAAACACGTATAATCGAGCGGGCAACATCGATAAATCGGTATCAGGATTGGCCAAGGTTGCAATTAAATCGGCATGTAAATTGGCTCGATGATAATGGCTGGCGTGCAAATGATGTTGATTATAGTCGATTAATGCTCGCCACAGGATCGGTTGCCATTGCTGGTTTTCATCTAATGTTAGGCGGTTATCTAGGCTCGATAATGGCTGGTTTTGCTCCCACGCTAAAATCCACTCAGGGCGGTAAACCAAGTATTGGTCAAAAATGTCGGCAATGCGGCCACACAATTGAAATAGTTTAATCGCATCATGAGATTGATTGAGCTGCAATATGGCGTGGCTGTTTGCTGTATGAACATTAGTTTCAGTATCAATATCAATATCAGTATCAGTATTCGCGTTTACATCTGTATCAAGAATATCGGTATCAGCGATATCAGTTGTGCTATCAACTTGAGGCGATAAGTACTGTTTGAGCGGACTAAAGTCTGGGTTATTTAGCAGGCTTGGTAATAAGTCCATTAACTTCCAGGTCATCGCCGCTTTGGTAAAAGCGTTATCTTTTGGTACATCGGGCAGCAGGTCGTGGCATAACTGCCAAGTAAAACTAGAGGGTAACGGGAACGATAATGCTGCGGCGATACCATTGTGTTTGGCTATTTCTAAACGCAGCCAAGTCGACATCCCGGGGCTTTGAACTAACACATGCTCACTGGCTAATAAACTGACGTTATCTAAACGAATAGCCAACAGTTTGGCCAGTTGTTCAGATAACACTTCCATCTGATTAGATTGAATTAAAGTAAGCATGGGTGACCCGCTAATTTGAGATTAATTCATTCTATGGACTCTGCCTTAAATCATCAATCAAAACCGTTAATAATCAGGATGATTGCTGATGTTGTGCACAAGTTCAATTGCGCAGCAGTCGTAAACGCAATCGGCGATATAACCGCTTAAAGTGTTGCTGCTGTTGCTGGGTTTGTGATTCCGACAGTGGTTGATATTTAAGTGCCACATAGGCATCGCTTAGGGCTGTAAAGTCAGCTGCCACTTGAGGGGTAAGGGCGCTTAAATGTGCGTTAACCGCTGCGGCGTAATCAGACGCTGCTTGACCTTGCTGGCGGGCGATGCCTTTTTTCGCTAAGCGTTGGCAAATGAGTTGATAACGTTTATTAAGCGGATCTTGTTGACGATCAATATTGAACAACCCAGCGTAATAGGCAATAACCAGTGCGATAATGATAAAGCTAAAAATCATCAGTAAGGCGATTTTAGTGCTGCTAACATCACCCAATAATTTTGCTAATACTTGCTGTTTACGTTGTTCGTCAAAACCTAATACCCACACACTCCAGTAGTAATCGACACTGGCAAACTGCTGGCGTAATTCATTTAACCATGGGTATTGTTTCATGTGCAGCGTGCTAAAAGGGCTGTCTTGTAAGTAGCTACTTTGGCTGTCAAAGGTGGCATCAAAGCCATCTAACACCCGCTGCGGTGCAATCATTGCGGTAGGGTCAAAACGCTGCCAACCTTGGCCTTCAAACCATACCTCGGTCCACGCATGGGCCATGTATTGATAAACACTGTAATAGCCCGCTTTAGCATTATAATCTCCGCCCTGATAACCGGTTACCATGCGGGTTGGAATACCGCTAGCGCGTGCCATAAATACTAACGCTGAGGCGTAATGAGCACAAAATCCTGCACGGTTTTCAAACAAAAAATCATCAATTTGTTGCTCGCCAACACTAGGCGGGCTCAGGGTGTAATAATAGGCTTGTTCAGCAAAGTAATTCATCATCGCATTAATGCGCGCTTGTGGTTCGGGATAATCTTTGGCGAACTGCAAACCGAGTTTTCGGGTTTTTGGATTGCTATTGGCTGGCAACGCAAGGTTTAGCTGTTTAGTATTTGAATCGAGTTTGAGATCCATGATCGTCTCAGGATATGAGGTCACTCTATAGCTCATACGCTGATCGACAGGTCTTAACGAATACAAACGATAATCTGCTAATTCAACCACTTGATCATTGCTGCTAAACGCTTCATCTAAACCATATAACCATTTTTGATGACTGGGCTCACTAATGATTACATAGTCGATTTTTTTACTGCTAGCACCCGCATTAACATTAGTATTAGAAACATTTATAGGGGCTTGGCGCATGGGCTTGTTAAAGTATGCTTGTCGCTGAATTTGTTGAATACTGGGGTCTTGACGCCAGGTTTTGCCGTCATAATTTTCCATCACCAGAGTACGCCAATACAAATCCTGATTGGAAGGTCCTAGGGTGCTGCCATCTGGATTATCAAAACCAACTCTAAAGGCTAATTCTGCTGAGCGAGTGAGCTTACTAATGTCACCAAATGACATTTCATCAGACAAACCTGTCTTGGCGGTTTTCATATTAGGCACTAACCATAATGGCCCGAGACGCGGGAACACCACAAACAGTAATATGGCTAACGGCAGGCTTTGTAATATTATCTTAAGACTAAAACTGAGGTTAGCGACTTTATTCGATTTGTCTTGATAAACACTGATTAACACGCCGGTATTGAGCACCGCTACTGCCAATAAGTGCAGGGTATTAAGCATGCTTTGTTGATCAAGCAAGGTCAGGCCGATAAGGAAATAGCCGACTAACACAATGGCTTTGACGTCTCTAAGTTCACGCATTTCAATGTATTTTAACGCGTAACCTAATATCAATAAGTTAACCAACGCATTGAGCAAACCTATTTGGCTAGACACTAAGGCGAGGGTGGTTGCAGCGCCAATGGCTAAAGTGGTCACCAATAGTTTCGGCGGCGCGGCTACTTTGCCGAGAAAAATCCCCACGCGCCAAACAAAGCAAATGGCACAAATACCAATGCTCCATAAGGTCGCTTGTTGATGTAAAGGGCTGAGGATGGCGACATTGGTGATTAACAACCAAAACAAGGTATTACGGCTAATGATGGCATCAAAGTTATCGGTCATGATGGTTCACCCACGGATGATGTTGCCACATTACCTGGATTAAAATCGGGGTTCATATTTGCTGGAGCATGGTAAGTAGCAATAGCGGTATGACAAGCCACGCGATGTGTTTCGCCAGTTTGCTGATTGATAATATGCTCATCCAGAATTAAGCCAAATATTTGCTGCGATTGACTTAACTTATCGACTTGCCATGCTAATTTACTGAGCTTGTGTTCAATGTCATTGCCCGATGTATTGGCCAAGGTTAACCAAACGGGTAATCCTTCTGGCTCAGCAAATTCTTTGGATAACATGCCTTTACCCTGAGCCCATTGTTTCCACGCCACTTGTTTAAGTGATTCACCCGGAATATAGCTGCGTAAGCCTTTGTAGTCGTCAACGCCAGGGCGTAATTTACCGTGTTCATTTTGGTTATCATTATCGCTAATATGGCTTGCCAATTCGATATCACACATTTCTGGTTTAGCAAAAATAACATGATGAATATCTAAGTCGACATAGGACCATGCGCGGCATAATCCTAACGGAAAGTAGGATGAAACTTTGATCCGGCCAGGGTTTAATTTGCCACGTTTAGGCTGTTCAAACGGCACAATTGCAATAGTTTGCTCGTGCATTTGTTTAACCCGAACATGGCGCTGGTAACTAAATTGCAAACAAATTTGCTGGTGGGTGGTGTCGGGATTATTTTGGCGTGTATGGCCGGTTAACATGATAGGAAATGGCATGCTGTCTTCGGCATATCCTTGCGGTGGTGTGACGGCATTAAATGTTAACCCTGCAAGGTTTTTATAGCTGTAAATTATACAAGTATGGAACACACTGGCGAGCAATAAGCTTAAGCCAATCACCAAGTTATTTTGATAATTGGTGCCAAACAAATACAGTAAAACGATCAACCCAATCCACACTATTCCAAAACCACTGGGGAGAATAAAAATACCTTTATGGCTGAGGGTAATTTGCTTTTGCGGTGGCAGGCGTTTACTTATCCACCTTGACCAGCGTTGGGTTAACGATGCTGGAATTAACCGACGTAACCGAGACGGCTTAATAGCGTCATTGGCATAGATTGCTGAAGAGTGCTTGTTTGCTGTCGTCGATTTAGCCATGTGCCTGCGCCGTTAACGTATTGGGTTGACGCTGGCGAGGATAGTGTCAGACAACGCTTGGCCTTGAAATTGACTACTGCTGCGAATGCGGTGTTCGGCAACCGAGGCAAATACCGCTTGAATATCTTCGGGTACCACGTACTGGCGTTGATTGATAAAAGCCCATGCTTTAGCTGCTTGTAGCAAAGCAATACTGGCTCGTGGCGATAAACCGTTAGCGACATTGTGTTGCCGAGAAAAATCGACCAAGGCAATTAAATAATTCAGTACCGCATCCGATGCCGACACTTGCGCCACTTGTTGTTGCAGTAGCATTAGCTCTTGCGGTGTTAAACATTGTGATAGCGATGCTGGTTTATTGGCTTGAGTACGCGATTTTAACATGGCTAATTCAGCTTCTGCGCTGGGATATCCGATAGAAATCCGCATCATAAATCGATCGAGTTGCGATTCTGGCAACGGGAAGGTACCCGCTTGATCAACCGGATTTTGGGTCGCAATAACAAAAAACGGTGAACTCAAAGGGTGGGTGATGCCATCGATAGTAATTTGTTGTTCAGCCATGGCTTCGAGTAAAGCACTCTGGGTTTTGGGGCTGGCGCGGTTAATTTCATCTGCCAACAACATTTGATTAAACACCGGGCCTTTATGGAAGATAAATTGTTGTTGTTCTTTACTGTAGATGGACACCCCAAGAATGTCCGCTGGTAGCATGTCGCTGGTAAATTGAATCCGCTGGTAACTCATGCCTAAACTGCTGGCAATGCCTTGAGACAAACTGGTTTTGCCCATGCCAGGTAAATCTTCAATCAGTAAATGACCTTTGGCGAGGATACAAGCGACGGCAAGTTTTATCTGCTCAGGTTTACCGAGCAAAACTTGGCTTAGTTGGTTAAGTAATGTTTGAATAGTTGATTGCGACACGAAAACTCCAACTGTTAGTAATAAACCGTTGTGGGTTTATTGAAAATGACGGTTTGTAGTGATGGTTTGTCGTTTTATTCTAGCTACTGTTTGTGGCTATGGTTTATCGCTATGGTTTATCGCTATGGTTTATCGCTATGGTTTATCA
>NZ_JACJFI010000320.1 GCF_014164505.1 Shewanella sp. SG41-4
AGATGCTTGGACGGCAACTGATCATTGGCAATCAGCATGGGATTCTAATGACAATACATTACCTGATGCGATTATTGCGCATATTCAATGGCCTGATGATGCAGTGGTTTATTTTTGCTATGAAAAGTACCAAATCGTTGAAACCCGCTGGGACATATTTGTGCGCAATTGGCAGTGCTTTCTATTTTTTGATGATGGTCCAATTTTAATCTCGCCAAAACACAAACAAGCATTGATGTTTCAACAGAATGGCCAATATAAACTAGGCGTTCGTGGCTAATTAATGCGTTCAGAGTTTTTTGTTGGCTAAACGGCTGATGTTGTAGTGGTTTGTGATACCTTTTTTAGAGATTTTATATGAAATTATTAGCTTCAATTGGATTGGGTTTATCGTTAATGCTGCCTTTGTTGGCACAAGCTAGCATGATTGCAAATGTGGATGTAGCAGAGCAAATAACTGTTGCAGAGCAGCCATTAATATTGAATGGTGCAGGAATACGCAGTAAGTTTTTTATGGATTTATATGTGGGTAGTTTGTATCTGCCGACAAAAGTAAACCTTCTAGAAGATGTGCTTACTCAGCCTATCGCGGTGATCCAGTTAACGATAACGTCTGGAATGATCACTTCAAACAAAATGCGTGATGCTATTACTGAAGGCTTTGATATAGCTACCGACAATGACACTCATTCAATTGCTAAAGACATTGAACATTTTACCCAATTGTTTGCAGATGAAATTGTCGAAGGTGATCAATTTACTTTTGTGACTCAAAAAGGTAAGGGCGTGAGCAGTATTAAAAATGGTATCGCACAAGGGGATATTGCTGGAGAGGCATTTCGTCAGGCTTTACTTAAAATTTGGTTAGGTGAAACTCCGGTTCAACAAAGTTTACGCCAGGCAATGCTGGCTCAGTAAATCACCTGCTAGAAAACGATAACAAGCGAACGCTGTGCTCAAGGATAGAGCTGTCTAGCACTTGGCTTGTTATCGGATTTTATCTGATGTCATCGCTCGTTATGGCTTACTATCTAGATTTTGAAGCTAGGCCGAAAAATCATTACCCAGCGTTGAAATGGTAGAGGTTTTACCTTTGTCATTGTAGGTCAAGCTTGATGCATTGCGGCTGGCTTGTAATGCTTGAGCGAATCGATTGAGACTAGCAATATTGAGCTCAATCAAGCTGGCATTTTGGCTGTTGATGTCTTTACATTCTGCCAGAATCGCTTTAGCTTGCGCAACTTGTTGTGCCAGTGCTGTATCAGTTGTAAGCAGGTTGTGCTGTGGGTGGCTTGCCAGTTTTTCGTCAGTGGCTTTCATATTGAATAAGCACTGAGTTTTGTCTTTGGAAAGCGCCAGCAGTTTGTCGGCATCTTGTTTAGATAATGCCGCTTTTTCTTCAACAATAAGCGCTTTCAACTGTGCTAACGTCTGATTTTGGCTATCTAGCAGTTGGTGTAGCTCTTTACGCTGAACTTCGTTTGCTTGGTTATGTAATTGCTCGTTTAACTCTGTCATAAATTACTCTTAGGTTTTCTTAACTAACACTTCTCTATGATGCAAGTTTGCACCTATTATCTGCGTGTCGTTAAAACAAATTAAAGAGTAACGTTTAACGGTTACTCTCTATCAAACGTTAAACCACCTAGCTCTGCTTCGAAGCTGGCAATATTCGCGGCAAGCTTTTCTGGGTCAACTTTATATCGTCCTTCAGAGATTGCTTGCTTAATTTCTGCAACCTTTTTTTGGTCGACTTCTGGTAAAGATGCCATTTTTGTTTGCGCGCTCTGAAGCTGTTGAGCTTGAGAGGTAATGCTAACAGAATCTGTTTTAACCGGTGCAGCTGATTTTGGGGCTGCATTAGTTGTAGATTGCGAAGCAGACTGCGTGTCACGTGCAGTGCGCAGTTGTGTATTGGTAGCAGTGTTATGCTTAATGTCAATTGCCATGGGAGGCTCCAGCGTAATGAATCAGGTTTTCCAAACAGGCTATCGGCACCCCAGGAAAAAACTTTAACTCTATTTTACATTCTTACTTCAACTTCGCCAACGCCAATTACAACAGCATCAAATTGTTTGTTAGTGTTACTGTTTTTTACTCTTATAACTTCATCAATATTGCCATCGCGCAGTGCTTCCCCGAGCGTTTTTATTTCTACATTAGTGGTTTTAGCATAAATGGAAACAGTGTCACCTTTGCACACAAAGCACAGGTTATTGCTTAATACAGGAGAATCCTTTGATACCCTACGTTTCACTCGTGAGCCTATTAAGGTAGAAGTATCGGAAAAAAACTGGCCTTTTAAGCTATATTGGTCAACATACATGACTTGTAGGTGATGTTCGCCAATAATTTGGTCTGGAGACAACAGTTGGTTAGCAACGACAACAGGGTATTGAATTTCGACACGGACGGAGAGATACATTTGCCATGGATAGTCATAGTCAGGGCTATTACAACTGAGTTTTACCATGTTATTACGGCTAATAGCTCGCTCACTGGCAAGCTCTGCATTAATAGGTGCATAACAGCGCGGTGGGCTGATGCGGCCTTCTAGGTTTTGCGGGGTAATTTGTACCTTAGCTTTTGAGTCTGAATCAATTTTTTTTGCGACCGTCTCTTTAGCTAACGTATAAATGGTCGATAAAGAAGGTGTTACTATCTCTTCGCTAGCATATGCTGGCAAAAAAAATGTTATTGAACTTAAAAAACATAAAAAAAATACTTTCATAATGAAGATACTAGCTTGTTTTGCCAGAATACACCTATACTTTGAAAAACGAAAAATATGCGAGTAATCTCTGCATAGGCAATAAGCTAAAAAATGGGTTGAGGAGATCATAATAACATTATTACCTCGTCAAAAAACTGTCAGCTCACTGTATGTGAGTTATTAATACAAACTAAAGCAAGTTGTGTGCCGATTTTTTATTCATTAAATTGATATGTATTCGCTAGACTAATGACGGTTTACACTCAAGTTGAGCCTTTCATGAGTAAGAGATGTATTAAGCGTATTATGCTAAACCAAGGTTTACTATAATTTCAACGAACAAGATTTATCCATTTGGGTGACAGCTAACTACAAGGCCTTGTTATGTCAAGCATTTTAGATTCAGTAAATAAACGTACCCAGCTTGTTGGGCAAAACAGACTAGAGTTATTATTGTTTAGGCTTAGCGGCCGTCAACGGTTTGGTATTAACGTATTTAAAGTGAAAGAGGTGTTGCAATGTCCCCCTTTGACTTCGCTACCTAAATTAAATCGTTTTGTTAAGGGGGTTGCTCATATTCGTGGTGCAACCATTTCTGTTATCGATTTAAGCGCTGCAACAGGTGGGCGCCCGCTAACATCAACAGAAAATTGCTTCATTATCATTTCCGAATATAACCGAAGTGTTCAAGGTTTTTTAGTCAGCTCAGTAGAACGTATTATTAATATGAATTGGGAGGCTATTATGCCTCCGCCACAAGGTTCAGGGCGTTCTTCATATTTAACCGCGGTAACAGAGATTGAAGGCGAGTTGGTTGAAATTTTAGATGTTGAAAAAATTCTTGATGAAATTTCTCCAGTTAAGACCTCTATCAGTAAAGAGCTTAATGAAGCGTTAACCATCGATAGAGAACAACATTACCATATTATGGTTATAGATGATTCTGCTGTGGCACGTAAACAAATTATTCGTTCGTTAGAATCTTTAAACTTACAAATCGATACCGCTAAAGATGGTAGAGAGGCGTTGGAAAAACTGAAAAGTATTGCCGCAGAAATGGATGATGTGTCTGTCGAGATACCGTTAATTATTTCAGATATTGAAATGCCTGAAATGGATCGCTATACCTTAACGGCAGAAATTCGTAATGATCCAAAATT
>NZ_JACJFI010000321.1 GCF_014164505.1 Shewanella sp. SG41-4
AAAGCCAAGGCTGCCACCGAACTTGGCCTAAAAACGTATCAACGAATTGAAAACTTATTTGATGAAGGTGTTGTCGCACGGCAAAAACGTGATGAAGCTTACACTCAATGGCAAGCGGCTAAATATTCCGAACAAGCAGCTTATGCTATGTATCAAATGGCCAATGAAGGTGCGCGGGTTGAAACCAAAGCTGCTGCAGCAGGCAAAACTCGTATGGCAGAAGGCGCGGTTAACGAAGTGAATGCCATTTTAGCCGACAGCCAAATGCGTTCACCTAAAAAAGCTGAGGTAAGTGAAGTATTATTACAAGCCGGTGAGCTTGCACCGAGTGGTTTTCCGGTGGTAAGTATTATCGATATGAGTGATGCCTGGGCCGTTTTACAAGTTCGAGAAGATCTGCTGCAGCAATTTAAGCAAGATCAAACCGTCATGCTAGATATTCCAGCACTACAACAGCGAGTCGAATTTACCGTATCGCACGTGAGTGTCATGGGTGACTTTGCCACTTGGCGCTCGACCGAGAGCGGCCACGATTTTGATATGCGTACTTTCGAAGTTGAACTGACACCTAAGCAAAAAATTGCCGACTTACGAGTCGGAATGTCGGTGTTGTTTCGTGCCGACCAGCTTGCCGAACATTAATAAGGCTAGCTGATGAGGCATTTATTTTGGCGTGAATGTAAGGCGTTGTGGCATTCGCCATGGCAACTTGCCTTGGTGAGTTATATTCCGCTACTTGGCGTGCTCGCACTGTGGTGGTTATTCAGCGCCGGAATACCAAGGCTGTTACCTGTCGCTGTGGTTGATTTAGATAATAGTCAAATTAGCCGGATGTTAGCGCGAGAATTGTCGGCTAATCCCGCGCTTGAACTTCGCTCTTTTAGCAATGAAGTGTTGGCGATCAAAGCCATGCGTGAGTCACAAGTGTATGCATTAGTTGTATTTCCCTATCAACTCAGAAAAGACCTAATCACATCCAAACGCCCAGCCATTGATATTCGTTATAACAGCCAGTATTTATTGGTAGGGAGATTGTTATCAAGTCAGTTGCAACGAAGCCTTGCGCAGGGCTTGATGCATGTTGGTGAAGCTAAGTTGTTGCTTAACGGTGCCAATAAAGCCACTGTTAATGTCAACTTGGCGCCTGTTAGTAATCAAACAACGGCATTATTTAACCAAAATGTTAATTATGTCAGCTTTTTAGTTCCGCCAATATTGATAGCATTGTGGCAGTTGATAGCCATGCTAGTTTTTGTTAATAGTGTTAATGCCGAGCTTATTCCCCAAGGAGAGCGATATTATGTAGCCCGAAATATTTGGCTAAAGGTATGGGTTAAAATTTTATTTTATAGCCCGATTATGCTCGTTCATAGTGGCTTTATTTTAGTGTGGTTATACCACTATTTAGCTTTGCCCGTGTCGGGTTCATTATGGTTATTGCTTTTGGCGCAGGCGTTCATGCTCATGGCATTGTGGCTTTTAGTGTTGGTTATTTTTATGATTATGCGTGACAGTGCCCGCACGGTCAGTTTCTGTACCGCATTATTTGCCCCAGCATTCGCGTTTATGGGGATAACCTTTCCGGTAAACGATATGCCCATCTTGGCTAAATGGTGGCGATTGGTGATGCCATCGAGTCACTATATAGACTCCCATATCAGTGTCGTCAGCTACGGTGTTGGCTTGCCGCAAGTATTAACTCAAATCAGCTCTTATTGGGGCTTTTTACTATTATTTCCTTTGCTTTATGTGCTGGGCCGTCACGCGCAGAAAGTACCGCCACAGGGTCATGTTAGTCACCCGGTTAATCTGGAGGGCAACCGATGAACTTCTGGCAATTAATCGTAGCAGAATGCAAAGCCATATTGGCTGACAAAGCGATTGTGATGACGCTATTTGGTGGAGTGTTATTTTACTCGGTTCTGTATCCGTTACCGTATTTGAATCAGGTGCCGACAGAGCAAAAGGTTGTGGTGGTTGATCACGATAATTCGTCACTCAGTAGGCTGGTGACTCGCCACGCAGATGCCAGTGCTAAGATAAAAATACTCGCTAAGGTAAGCAGTATTGAGCAAGCACAAACGTGGATCGATCAAGGCAAAGCACACGGCTTACTGGTTATTCCGGCTAACTTTAGACGCGATTTATTGTTAGGCAAGGGCGCAACATTAAGTTACGGCGGCGATGCAAGTTACTTTCTGATTTATTCAGCTGTAGCTGAAGGCTTAGTATTAGCGGGCATAGATGCAAGTAAACAAGTGCAGTTAATGGGTTTGTTGGCTCGGGGTCAAAATCCTCAACTTGCCCAGCAAGCGGTTAATTCTATTAATATTAATTCAGTTCCAGTGTTTAACCCCAGTTTAGGCTACACACCGTATGTGGTACCGGGATTATTTTTATTGATTCTGCATCAAACGTTATTAATTGGCACCGGCATTTTGGGCGCAGGCCAATGGCGCAAATCCGGTTATTGGCAGCAAGTACGCCCAGCAACCTTGGTACTTGCACGACTAAGTGTGTTTATGATGATTTACGCGTTATTTAGTAGTTTTTATTTAGGCTTTTGTTTCTATTGGTACAAAGTGAGCGTGGTTGCAACAGTGATTGAAGTCGGGTTATTTATGTTGCCCTTTTTATTAGCCACGGGATCGTTAGGTATTTATCTCAGTAGTTTATTTAACCGTCGGGAATTACCCACTCAATTGTATTTGCTAGTGTCGATGCCAATTTTATTTGTCTCAGGTTTTGTGTGGCCGATTGCATTAATTCCAGAACCATTGGTATTAGCATCTCAAGTTATTCCTGCCGTTCCAGCAATTATGGGGATGCTTGAGTTAAATCAATTAGGAGCTGGTTGGTCGGCGATAATGCCTAAATGGTTACAATTGTGGGGCTTGTTTGCAGTATTCGTCACCATGGCCATAGTCGCCATTGGGCGTAAACAGAAAAGCGTTAGCATTTCATCATAGAATACCTACGGATGCTATGCTGGTTCTATCATATCGAAATAACCTTATAGTAAGATTTGTCACTGAGTAAACAAAAAATAGACAGCTATCATCTCGATAGACCTGTCTATTTTATTATCCAGAGCTCAAGTTTATTACACTCAGTAAGATGTTTTATGAGGTTTATTGTTGACTGATAAAGGGCAACCGTGACGTTTTTTTGGTCTGGGTCCAATTACATCATTCCGTTTTGAATACTGTTTAACGCGGCCTCTAAACGTTCAACGTTATGTTGGTATATCTCGCTGTGATCGACTTTTGCTGCATATTTAAAATCGGCTAATGCGCCTAAATTATCATTATTCATTAACTTCATTACACCACGATTATTATAGGCATAAGCCCGAACCGTCATAGATGGGATAGCCACTTGGGTACGAGCACTTTTCACGGCTGCGCTACAGGCTTTTTGGGCTTTTTCCATATCCGCTAGTTGCACATATCCAGCACACAAGTTCACGTTACGAGAATAGTCATCCACGGCGAATTTACTTGCAGATAAAGTAGCGGTTAAGCCAGCTTCGACATCACCTGATTGCAATGCATTAACACCAGGCACATCTTCCACTAATACCATTTTGTAGGCATTACTCTTGATATGTTGACCTTGCTCGTCAGCCATTACACTTGCTGATGCTGTCAGTACCAATGTGGCACAAATTAGGCCATTAACGATGCTTTTTTTCATGATGTCGCTCCTTTAAACGTAAGCGGTCAATGAACTGGTGAAGCTTATTCTGCTTCACCTAAATCAACATTCCACGGCAGCAAATCAGTCATATCATCTAATGGTGCACGCTTAGGTAATTCCGTAAATAGATGACGAAAAT
>NZ_JACJFI010000322.1 GCF_014164505.1 Shewanella sp. SG41-4
TGAAAGCACAGTACCAAGACATGGAAAATAAAGGTGATTCATGGTCTGTTGGCGCTGATTACAAATTAGGTAAGCCAACTAAGTTATTTGCTTTCTACACAGCCAACTCATTTGATTCAAATGATCAAGATGATAGTTATATCGGTGTAGGTTTAGAGCACAAATTTTAATTTGAATGAACATGTGAATTAAGATTATAACCAAAAAGGGCTTAGGCCCTTTTTTGGTTTAATCTTAACGTGGAATCCAAATATGGAATAAATAATCGTTTTTAGCCTTCCATATCACCGTTATTATTTGCCTGTGAATAAGGTTACTTTAGCCGTTAACATGGTCCCTATTGCAAGTGAATACCGATCTGTTGGCAGCACAGCAGGCTGTTTAATAAATGAATATTTTCCAGGCTTGAAGTTACATAGTATTAACAGCAATGAATTTTTTATGACAAAAAGGCGTATTTAATGCCAAAATCAGCTGTTAGATCATAAATCTGTAACAAAAGTGTCCAATAATAGTCCCGTGGCAAATTAACGTAGAAACCCAATATGACAGCTAGGATTTTAATAGTAGAAGATGAATCAGCAATCCGTGAGATGCTGACATTTGTGATGGATCAACATGGTTTTACGACAGCTGCAGCTGAAGATTTTGATTCAGCGATTGAGTTGCTTAAAGAGCCATACCCCGACTTAATCTTATTGGATTGGATGTTCCCTGGTGGAAGTGGCATTCAATTAGCTAAACGTTTAAAGCAAGATGAATTTACTCGTCAGATCCCGATTATTATGCTGACAGCTCGTGGGGAAGAAGAAGATAAAGTGAAAGGCCTTGAAGTGGGCGCTGATGACTATATAACTAAACCTTTTTCACCTAAAGAACTCGTCGCACGAATTAAAGCCGTTTTACGCAGAAGCGCACCAACACGCTTAGAAGAAACCATTGATGTGCAAGGATTACAACTTGATCCCGTGAGCCACAGAGTGACCGTTGGTGATGCGGTTCTCGACATGGGCCCGACAGAGTTTCGCTTATTGCATTTCTTTATGACGCATCCTGAGCGTGTTTACAGTAGAGAGCAGTTGCTCGATAACGTTTGGGGTACCAATGTGTATGTTGAAGATCGAACTGTTGATGTTCACATAAGACGTTTACGAAAAGCTGTCGAAGAGGGCGGACATGATAAATTGATCCAAACTGTTCGTGGTGCAGGTTACCGGTTTTCAACCAGAATGTAATTCGTATTGGCGGCTTAAAAAGTTCTGCCAGAATTGGCAGATTTTTTTAAAAACTGTTTTTTTGCTGTCTAGCCATAATAGTCAATTTAGGCTATCTTGTGGTTCTTCGTTAGCCCTAATAATCAGTAACGGCACTGAATGTGTTGGCGGCGTTACTTTCGTATTTAGGTAGCCTATGTTTATCTCGTACTCTGGATATCGTTTATTTTTCCGGTTAGCTTTATTGCTTGTTTTATTTATGCTTATTGGCGCTTTATTCGATCACGTCATTATCGTTATGCTATTTGGAACAATTGCATTACTTGTGTGGCATTATCGTCAACTTACTCGTTTAAACTTCTGGTTATGGAAAGATAAAAAGCTTACTCCTCCACAAGGGCGTGGAAGTTGGGAGGGCGTGTTCAATGGAATATATCGTCTGCAGGGCAAAAATCGGCGTAGAGTCGGCCAATTAGCAACTTTATTAGCCCGTTTTCGTCAAGGCGCTGAGGCCTTACCTGATGCGGCAGTAGTGCTTGATGCGGAACATAATATTTTATGGTGTAACAAGCTCGCTCAGTTAATCTTAGGCTTTGTTTGGCCTCAAGATAATGGTCAGAGAATTGATAACCTTATTCGCCATCCTGATTTTTCAACTTATATAAAGAAAGCACAATACAAAGAACCATTAGAAATCCCTTCCCCCGTCTCTGATAAGCGTTTACTTGAAATTCGAGTAATGAGCTATGGTGATCGACAATTGTTGTTAATCGCTCGAGATGTCACCCGAATTCATCAGTTAGAAGGTATGCGCAAAGATTTTGTGGCTAACGTATCCCATGAACTTAAAACCCCATTGACAGTATTACAGGGGTATTTAGAAATTATGCAAACCATGGAAGACGCGGACTCACCTAATCACAAACCACTATCATTAATGCAACAACAAACGACACGGATGCAGTCGATGGTTGAACAGTTGTTGGCACTTTCGCGGATTGAAGATGCTGTGGATATTGATTTATCGCAAACGGTCAATATGTCGTTGATGATGGACATTCTTAAAGAAGAAGCCAAAGCGCTAGCAGGCACCGACTATACATTGGTGTTTAAATGCGAGCCTGGTTTAAATACTCACGGTAATGAATTGCAATTACGCAGTGCTTGCTCCAACTTGATTTCAAATGCAATACGTTATACCACTCCTGGTGGAACAATTACGGTGACTTGGCGAAGTGTAGCAACAGGAGCGTTGTTTTCGGTGACAGATACTGGTGTGGGTATCGCTCCACAACATATTAACCGTTTAACTGAGCGCTTTTATCGGGTCGACAATGCTCGTTCGAGTAAAACTGGCGGCAGTGGTTTAGGGTTAGCCATTGTAAAGCATGCTTTAAACCATCATCACAGTGAGCTTAAGGTGACGAGTGAGTATGGCAAAGGCAGTATATTCAGTTTTATTATTCCATCGCATTTGTTAGTTCGACAATAGATAGCATCCATATTTATACTTCTTAAAGCAGCATACGTGCTGTTTTTTTCTTGCTGCTCAATTCAATTGGCTAATGATAATGACCTAATCAGTTCAAAACCGCTTAGGAGTTATAATGTATTTAGTCTTAGGGTGTTGAATCAATCGCTGGTAAGGCATAAATTGCTTCAATTCAACCGTTATTATGAATGTCATAATGTAACGTTATTGCTATAATTTTAAGCAGTAATTATCTTGTTTGTAATGTGTTTAGTGGTTATTTATCTATTGTATAAAATAACCCTTATTACCTCATGCCGGTAAGGTGTTGATATTAATTATATTTTTATTTTATCTGCCAGGTGAGTCAGTTTTACTGTTGGTGTCACACAACTGTCATGTCAATGTCATAGACTTGTCATCAATGAGGTCGATACTGACTACGTTTTAAAAACTTAGTACGCTTAATTCTGGAGCATCAAAATGAAACTGAACAAACTTGTCGGCGCGATTACTCTTACAGCCGCTGGCGTATTCTCTGCAGCATCGATGGCTGCTATTGATCCAACATTATCAACATACGAAAAAACAAGTGGTGTTTCTGGTAACTTGTCTTCGGTAGGTTCTGATACGTTAGCAAATATGATGACGTTATGGGCTGAAGAGTTTAAACATATTTATCCAAACGTTAATATCCAAATTCAGGCGGCAGGTTCTTCTACTGCGCCACCAGCGTTAACTGAAGGAACTTCTCAGTTCGGCCCTATGAGCCGCAAGATGAAGCCTAATGAAGTTGAAGCTTTTGAAAAACATTATGGCTACCAGCCAACTGCAATACGCGTTGCAATCGATGCGTTAGCGGTATTCGTACACAAAGATAACCCTGTAACAGGCTTAAGCATTGAACAAATTGATGCAATTTTTTCTTCTACACATAAGTGTGGCGGTAAAGAAATTAACCGTTGGGGTGATGCAGGTTTAGACGGTAACTGGGCTGCAAAAGATGTTCAGCTTTATGGTCGCAACTCAGTGTCTGGCACATACGGTTACTTTAAAGAAAAAGCATTATGTAAAGGCGACTTCCGTCCAAACGTTAATGAGCAACCAGGTTCAGCTTCAGTCGTTCAGTCTGTATCACAGTCATTGAATGC
>NZ_JACJFI010000323.1 GCF_014164505.1 Shewanella sp. SG41-4
TCTTTGATATATCTAAACCAATTGTTGTAATCTTCATATTCGGACCCGCCCTTTGTTGATAAAGTGTACAAACTTATCATGGCTCACTATGAAGCCGATTAGAAGGGTGGGTCCATCTCATTATTTCGGACTCGATTTTTTCTAAAACAATAATAAACTCATCGCCACCTTGGCGAGATAATGTATCAAATTCCCGTAAACGAGTTTGCAGTCGTCTCACCACTTCTTTTAACAACAAATCACCCGCATCGTGCCCTTCTGTATCATTGATTTTTTTAAAATCATCCAAATCTAAAAATAATACAGCCAGCTTTTTATCTTCTCGTTTACTCGTAGCAATGGAGTGACTAATTCTGTCTAACAATAATGCACGATTTGGCAACCCTGTAAGTGCATCGTGAAAAGCATGATATTCAATTGTCGCTTCATACTGTTTTTGAATCGTTACATCGCGAAAACACCATACACGGCCAGAAATAGTACCTTCTTGTATTTGTGGTAAAGACCTAAAGTCAAAAAAGCGTTTATCGATTAACTCTATTGTGCCAGTTAAGTATTGAAATGGGTCTTGGTGAAGATTGTCAATAATAGATGTCATTTGCTGCTGGTCTTTAACAATGCTAAGAAACTCTTTCCAATGCGACACAGGTTTGAAACCCATTTCGTCAAAAAAAGCCTGTCCCATTGAGTTAAATGACAATAGCTTGCCATTTAATGCATACACGAACAAAATCTCACCCGTTGAGTTAACCGTGGCATTTAATAAACCTATTGAATTTTCGAGTTTATTTTGAACTTGCTTCATCTTTTCTAACTGGTTCTTTAACGTCTCGTTACGCTCGTTTAATTCATTGGAAATAAGATATAAAGAACGCTCTAGCATTTTAACACTTTGCTCATTTTGAGCGTAAGCATCAGATATTGAAGATAAAAAATTGTTATTTTCCGAAATGAATAACTCATTTTTCTGATTGCGCTTAAGCTGACGTAATAGCAGTTTATGCATTATTGATTCACTATTTCTCAGAAAGTAATGTGACAGTCATCGTCTGGTTATGTAAACCACATCGACCAATAGACTTAATAGGTGATATTTCACCATACGAGTAAAAGCCCGAAATAGCACTCTCGCCGGGTAAGCCTTGTTTTATAATTTCTAATTCTTCTTCAACCCTTTGCCTCAATACCAATCTGCGGCCTACACAACTGATTAAAATGGCTAATTCTGGCTCTGTTCCCGTAAAAGAGGACATTGCATCATCTGCAGCATGTTGGGCACCATCAAGTAAGTCTTCATAACTAGAATGCATTAACTGACATGTGGCACCTTCGGGCATATTTCCTGCAAACAACATACTTTTTTGCTGCTCATCTATTGATAGTATGGTGCGAACTACATGCTCTTGCTCACCATGTAGTTGTAACGCTAGAGGATATAACAAAGCCGATGCAGGTAAACCTGCCGAAAACTCGCCTAAAAACTCTTTATACAGCTCCAACGCAGGCCGTCCATCCAGTTCATAAAGTACATTATCAGCTGATTTGGTGACCACGCGTTTAGGACCAAATGAGCGCCATCCACCTAGGCTACCAAATCCAACAGAAAGCTTCTCACCATAAAGCCCGACCAACACGATAAGGCCACTTTCTATCCGTTCATTATGCCATAACGTCGTCTGCTGAAAACGTTCACCATCACCGGCTAATCCACCTGTTGCCATAACACCTTGTGGCAAATATTGCTGTAACCCATCGACCAGTTCAGAACCATTCACTAAATGACCATCAGAGATAACGAAAACATGTTTTAGCCCATCAAGCGATAATTGGCTGACTAATTGCTGTGCTAATTCAGTGCAGTGTTCAGACTTATTTATCGAGTCGCTTACCACCTGCACCTGAGTATGATCAAATTCAATCGCGGTCACGCATATACTGTTGTCATACAAATAATCATCTTGAATTTCACCGCTGGTACTGCAGCCCACTATTTGTGCATTTGGAAAAGACAGTGATAAATCATTATTAAGCTTCTGATCTAACATGAGTTCAGGTGAACCAAATGCCAACACCAAGTTAATTTTTGCACTTTGGGGTAATGGTGTTGTCCAATGATTGTTTTGATATATAGTTTGATAAACGTGCATAAAGTAATCCCTACCTTAAGAGTCATGCATTGTTTTAAGCTAAATGATTGCAACAAGCTATTATCACAAGCTATAACTACACATTATGGGTTAATAAACTGACGAATAAAGTATTAAGTTATCTTAAAGTAAACTTGGTTTATTACTATACTTTTATGAGTGTAAAGTAACATGAAAAAACACTTTAATTAGCAATTGCTGTACAATTAATTAGCAAAACATTGTTGAATATATCTCTTTATGACATCCTGAATACATTATTCATAGGCCAAAGTTTTGTACTATATTTAGCGCGGCTTAAATGCTTCGCCATTGAACAAATTATTCAATGAAAAAGTAAGGGTTAATCATTGTCATCACTCATCAAAAAACACGCTAAAAGCAGCGGCGCATTGCAACAAACACGAGTTATTTCGCTATTCTCGCTGGTTGGAATGTCGTTAACTTTCATTATGGGTGTTGTCAGTATATTTGGTGACAGCAGTTCCTTAACGACAGTACTGTTCATCGCCAGCGTTATTTATCTTGTTGCCTTTTTATCCGTTAACAAAATCAACATAAAAATCAGTTCTATTATTGTTAATTACTCGCTTTATCTACTGATGTTTTATTTAGTACTGACGGGGGGCGTGGCACAAACCGGACCTTTATGGATATTTATTGTCGCCCCAGTTTCAGTTTATGCTTTAGGCTTGCGTAATGGCTTAATTCATTTAACTATTTTTTTAACCATTATTTGTTTTATCCTGTTTTTACCCCAAGAGCTGATCTCACACGCCATTTACAGCCCAGAATTTAAACTCAGGCTGATATTGTCATTTTTAACCATGACATTTTTGTCTGCGTTATATGAGTACTCACGTATGCAATCTTATAAAAACGCTCTCGAAATAAGCTCGCAATATCAAAAACTTGCTATGTGCGATCCACTAACAAAGCTTGCCAATCGACGTAATGCATCAACGGTATTACAACAAGAAAAATCTAGGGTAAGTCGCAATAACGAACCTCTATCGATATTACTTTGCGATCTCGACCATTTCAAAGCCGTCAACGATAAATACGGGCACAATGGAGGTGATAAAGTGTTAATAGACCTATCACGAGTGTTCAAGGAAAATGTCAGACAGCAAGACTGTGTTGCTCGTTGGGGCGGCGAAGAGTTTTTATTTATATTGCCACAAACATCTGCCGAGCAAGCCGCAATCATCGCTGAAAAAATTCGGGCAAATGTGCAAAACCACACAATAATGTTCCTCGAACATCAAATCAACGTCACCATCAGTATTGGCATAGCGCAACTTGAAGCAGATCAAACCATCGATGAACTCATTAACAACGCCGATAAATGCTTATATCAAGCGAAAGAGCTTGGAAGAAATCGTATTATTCCATAAGCCATCATAGAAAAATAACCTAAACACCGGCTAAGTATCTTAAAAATTGGCAAAACAAAACCATCCGCCTGCAAAAATAGATTTCAGTAAAAGTCGTTAACTCGAAGAATAGAACGTGGTTTTCATTTCATGATCACTATCATGTTTTTGACATCCTCCCCCACCTCAAAATCCCCAAAAGGATTTTGCCGCTACGCGGAAAGGAAGGGGATTCCTACGGCGCTAAGCAGTTTTCAGCTTAGTCGCTTCGATGGGTTCCTGCTTCACAGAGC
>NZ_JACJFI010000324.1 GCF_014164505.1 Shewanella sp. SG41-4
ATACCACCAATCACTAAACCAGCTACTTTACCCTGAACAGTAGCACGAGCAGTGTCGTATCCTTTTACTTTTGAATCATAAGCAATCGCTGCATATATTGGTGTAGTTTTTAGGCCAGCATCACCGTACATAACAGCCATACTTACACCATCTTCACCAGTTGTATTATCACCAACAACTTGATCAGCATCACCTGAAGCAACATAAGTCACACCAGCTTGAAAATCACCAAACATAGGCGTGTAGTAAGTCGCTGTTTGTGCCATGCGGTTCTCACCTTTAAACATGGTCTTCATATCGCCTGCAAGGTCGTTGAATTGATCAACTTTACCTTGTGAAATTTTTAAAATAGTGTCGTTACGACCCACAGACACCGCACCAAAGTCACCTTTTAAACCAACAAACTGATTACGGGCTTTAAAGTTTTCTTTAGTATCGTCACCGGTATCGACTTCATACTCGATTGTGTAGAAAGCTTCAAGCGACTGACTTAATTCGAACTCACCAGTCACACCAAAACGTGATGCATTACTTTGAATAGTCGTTTCAGTTTCATCAGCAACATCATTTGATTGTGCTGTTACATTTAATTTGCCGTAAACTTGAAGAGGATCTGCGGCGTATGCACTTGAAGCTACTGAGACTGCCATTGCAGAGGCTAATAGAGTTTTACAAAAAACGTTCATCATTTCATCCTTTCGACGCTAAATTCGTCATGGTTATTGGTTTGGAACGAGCGGAATTCTGCCTTGGAAATGTTTCAGAAATATTTCAGTACTTACTTAATTACTCATATTCGTCAGCATTTCATCAATATAAATGTGCGAAACCTAGCTGTAACAGTAGTTTCAGGATGTTTGATTTAATTGTGACAATTTGATGAATTCTGATTTGAGTGATTACAACTAACCTTACACAGCACTTTTTTTGGAGGTTTACCGCTTCGCTTCTATCCCGTAAACTGAGCTTATTGTATTTTTCTTCTTTAATTAATGAGAGCCTTCTATGTGGTTTAAAAATCTCACCTTGTATCGTTTCAACAAACCTTTCACAACCGACACTGAAACATTAGAAAATGCCTTAGCCGATTTCACCTTCTCACCTTGCTCAAGCCAAGATATCAGTAAGTTTGGTTTCTCAAATGCCCTTGGTAAGAAAGGACAAGCATTAGTTCATAGCGCTGAAAACCGTCACTTAATTTGTGTCACTAAAGAAGAAAAAATTCTCCCAAGCCAAGTGATCAAAGAAGCCTTAGATGAAAAAGTGGCAGAGATTGAAAATCTAGAAAATCGTAAAGTCACTAAAAAAGAAAAAGACACCATTAAAGACGAAATCACCACAACATTATTACCGCGTGCATTTTCTCGTCGTAGCCAAACTCATGCTCTCATCATGCCTGAGCTAGAGATGATTTTAGTTGACAGCTCTAGTGCAACTAAAGCCGAAGAGTTATTAGCATTACTGCGTAAAGCCTTAGGCTGCTTACCGGTTATTCCGCTAAGTTATGTCACACCAATAGAGTCAACATTAACGCAATGGTTACAAGCTGGTGAAGCACCTGCACCATTTGAAATGCAAGATGAAGCCGAACTTAAGTCAGACTCTGATGAAGGTGGCATTGTCCGCTTCAAGCAACAAGTTCTTCAAGAAGATGAAGTACTTGCTCATATTGCAACGGGTAAGCAAGTACACAAATTGGCATTACATTTTGGTCAGTCGATTGCTTTTTTGATGCAGTCTGATGCCAGCATTAAACGACTTAAGTTTTCTGAAGAGTTTAGAGCAGGTAATGATGAAGTTGGTACTGAAGATCCATTAGCACGTTTAGACGCTGACTTTGCCTTGATGGGCAGCGAATTAGTGGCTTTCATCAATGCAGTAAATCAAGCATTTGGTCCTTTAGAGCAAAGCGTTTAATTCCACAAAAGGGTAACCCATGAAACTTTACGGTAGCTTTACGTCTCCCTTTGTTCGGCATTGCCGAATAGCCTTATTAGAATCAACTTTAGATTATCAATTTATTGAAACAGATCAGGCTAGCAGCGCAAAGTTATCCCCAACCAAACGGGTACCTTTTTTACACGATGGAGAATTATCGTTAACGGATTCGAGCGCAATCTTACGTTACATCCGTCATAAATCATCTAAAGCGTTTCTTGACACTGTGATTGAACTTGATCATTTTTGCATGATCAATACTGCATTAGACAGTTCAATTAACTTGCTTTTCTTATCACGTGATGGCGTTGATATTGAGCGTTTTGATTACACCATTAGACAGGCACAACGTATTGACGCAACACTAGCTGAGTTTGAACAATTCGAACTCCCGCTACACGGACCGTTTAATGATGTGCAATTGCGCTTAGGTTGTTATTTAAGTTGGGCTGTTTTCCGCCAACGGATTAATATCGAAGATTTTCCAAAACTGAAAATATTTTTAGCGACAATAGAAAAAGAACCATTTTTTATTGAAACGGCTCCCCCACTATAATATTTGACATAAAAATGCCCTGTTCTCAGGGCATTTTTTTCATCAATACTTACATCTCAGTACTCATATCTCAGAGCGCTATGTAACATAGTTGATTTAATCAGTGGTGTTAATCCACTCACCTTTGTCATCAAACGGCCACTCAACCCCCAACCACGCTTTATAAAAGGCTTTCTGGCCATCGGTTACCTTATCCACGGATTCAATTGATAAGTCACCTTTAGGTTGCTCAGTCAGAAGTAAACTCAGCTCTTTTAATCGCTCATCCCTAAATACACTCAGCTTAATCGTATCGCCAACATTAAAATCGTTAAGACGCTTGGTCAAACCATCCGCAGTAACTTTTAAGCCATTAATTGCGACAATTTCATCCCCAGCAGCAATACCTGCATTCCAAGCGGGGCCTTTTTTTAGCACACTGGCAATAGTTAAATCATTATGTAAGCCAGAAAGCACCATTCCGACATCGACTTCTGTTTTAGGAGATTTACCATAAGTAGTGATTAAGCCTGCATGATCTAACAACTCATCAAAAGGCAAACTAAACGGTTGATTTACATATTCCTTCCACCATGACTGATAATCTTTACCTGAAAGGTTTTTCAAAATAGATTGCACATCCGTGACGTTATAACTTAATGGGATTTTGTATTGCTGATAAAGTGCTTTATGAACATCTCTATATGAATGAGCAAGTTGTGTATCACTAAGTAAACTAAAGTCGAGAGCCATTGAAGCTAGGTAACCTTCAGAGTAAATATTCACACTGTGATTGACCGCATAATCGCCCCAAGTACTACTCCATTGGCCTAAACTGGCTTCTGCAATAGATTGAACTTCACGACCAGGATTTTGTTGATTAAGCACAATTCGCTGGCTTAAATCGTCAAAGAACTCTTTGGCAGTTATCACTCCTGCGCGCAACAATAACTGATTTTGGAAATAACTGGTGGAGCCTTCAGCCATCCACAGTAAATCGGTCATATTCTCCGACTGATAATCATACGGAACCAGCCCTTGAGGTTGGAAAAGTTACTCCGGCATGGATAAAGGCAACACGTCAAATTCATTTAAAGCAGCCAACTATGACGTGTTAGTCGATTCGCCAATTGAAACGGGCATAAACCAGCATGTCAGCTTTGAGGCTGATGGTCGCGATTACGACGTGGTATTTTGGGGCGAAGGTAATTACGATACTCAAAAAATTGTAGCAGATCTCACCAAAATTAGCGGTCAGGCATCGGCTATTTGGCCTGATTATCCGTTTAAGCGATATGTGTACATGGTGCATGCAACCA
>NZ_JACJFI010000325.1 GCF_014164505.1 Shewanella sp. SG41-4
TAAGTGAACTTTTTAGGTTTGTTGCGATCAGTTCCTCTGAATACTCCATAGGAATCGATATCTGATAGGAAAATCCAAGTAACGCATCACCGATAGGCCTGGATATATCAAAGCATTAGTCAATTGAGGCTCACTTACTTTCTGGATAGATGAGCAAACGTTAGAACAATTGGTACAGCGACGAGGACGTGGTTTTCAATATAGTGAAACAGCTATCGAAACAGCGTTAATGCTCAAAGGGTTTTTAAATCTGCTTTTACCGACGCTATAAGGTTTCATAAGTTCGGTGTTTTGGTTAATGAATAGGCTTTTAACTTCTCCAGTTTACGGCAGCATTAGCAAGCGGGCTCAGATTGTTGATACCAAGTACCGAATCCCTTAAGGTGTACCAATTCCCTACTCGGTTATTGATGCATCAGTGCTAGAATTTACGGCGAAGGTAAACGGAAGATGCACAGCATGGCATGGGAAAGCTCGGTGCTTGGCGTAATCTGTATCTTGCCATCGATCTGCATACCTATGAGGTAATTGCTGTAGAATTAAGTATGGTTAATGATGCTGATAATGAAAGAAAAATCGACTCAAACGTAAGAGAGTGCAAGTGTCCGGGGACGGAGCCTGCTATACGAAAGGGTGTCTAAGCTGCTTAAGCGAAAATCCTGTAAACCCTTCATTCCGCTGAGGAAAAGTGCGGATTACTAGGAGTAGCGGCATCCTAGAAATGAGGCTGTTAACGCGTTGAAGAATGATGTGTTAAGGCAATGGAAGGAAGAAAATGATTACCATCAACGCTTACTATTAGAAACGGACGAGTTCCGTAATAAGCAGCTAATCAGTAATAAATTGAACCTACAATTCTATAACGCTCAAGTGGATTAGGCATTAGCAGATGTTAAGGCCATGAACAAAGTCATAGAACTAGGTATTCTTACCATGGCAACCGCATGAGTGTGTATTTTTTGAAAACTATGAGTGATTTCAATACTGAGTCACTTTCAATCATTTATGAAGTTATAATGTACTGAACAAATATAATTCTAAAAACATACTTGTTCTGTATGAAAAACGTTCACGATCTCGCCCTGGTATTCCTGCTCGTCAGGCGGTGAATTAATACCGAAAAACGAACTGAAAAGTGGCTTGCCTAAGACAGATTTGATCAACAAGGCTCTTTCAATTTAGAACTTCAAATGTAATTTCATTGAAAGTTGATCAACTAGTCTCAATTTGATTACGTCAGAACAATATATAAATTAATATACCAATGATTGTATTGAATTTAGCTCAATACTTAATTAGATAATTTAGTATCAGTAACTGATTTATTGGTAAGTTACATCTGATTTTAAAGATTACTAACTGCTTGAGAAATTACCTTAAAACTAATTGAGTTAACAACTGAGAACTAGTCAATAACACGACATTATTGTCAGACTGGCCATTAACACTCAGTGTGATTTCAGGATTATTTAAAAAATTTTTAGCTTCATCAGCACTAAAAATATCAGGTGTAGTGAGTTTGTAATGTTGATTATCTGCCACTTCTAATGTCAGGTACAGTGCTCCTGAACGAACCCAATGTCCCGAATCATCGGCATTATCTTGAAATAGATCCCGATACTGAATTTCAACCAATTGTTGCCCATGGCTCAGTCCAATAATATTTTTCAGACCAACGTTCTGTCCATTAACTGTTTCAACTATAATCGAGTCAGGTACTGTAATACTAGATGCTTGAGCTGGCATGCCAAATAATAATGTTAAACCAACAGTAGTTGATGTGAGTAGCATTTATATAGAAAACGATGTAGTCATATTTATATTCATCCATATTTCATACTTAATGAGTAAGCATGTTAGTGTTAATATATAAGACCTAGACAAACACAAATAAATTTCATTTTGTACAAATTAATATCAATGTGACCTGGCCAACTGAATTAGGTCACCCTAGTTAACTTCGTTAAGCGACTTCTTTTATCTGCTTATCCATACGCTCAAATTCATTGGGACTTTGGTAGTCAAGGTATGAATGCATTCGTTGGCTGTTGTACCACATGGTGATGTAATTCATGACATCTTGCTGGGCAGCATAACGCGTTCGATAGTTTCGCCAGTGAACCCGTTCCTGTTTCAAGCTGCAAAAAAAGCTTTCTGCTACTGCATTATCCCAACAACATCCTTTTTTACTCATACCGCCTACAAATCAATGTGTTCTCAGTATTCGTCTATATTGATGACTCGCATATTGAACACCTTGATCTGAATGTATTATCAAGCCCGCTTTAGGTTTTCTTTGCCAGATAGCCATTGTTAGCGCATCACAAACAAGTTGCGCTTTCATTCTGCTACCCATACTCCAGCCGACTACTTTACGGGAATAGAGATCGATTACGACGGCTAAATACAGCCATCCCTCTGAAGTCCATATATACGTAATATCTTGCACCCACGCTTGATTGGCGCTCTGAAAATCAAAATTCTGTTTGAGTTCATTATCGTATATTGGCTTATTGTGTTCACTATTCGTCGTTGCTTTATACTTTTTCTTGTAGCGCACCCAAACGTTTGCCTCTTTCATCAATTGTGCTGTTTTCCTGCGCCCGACAGGATAATCAAGCGTATTTAATGCTTTTTGAATTCGCCTTTCGCCATAGGTATTATCGCTAAACTCAGCAATATTCTTTACCCACTGGAGCAACTCTTGATGCTCTGTATCAACAGACTGTTGAGGTTTTAGCTTCTGATAACTGTAGTAGTTATTGTTTTTTACACCCAACACGCGACACATTACTATCACAGGCCAGATCTTCTTATTTTGGGCAATAAACGTGTATTTTACTTCGTTTCTTTGGCAAAGAAGATCGTCGCTTTTTTTAATATTTCACGCTCCATTTCTAGGCGTTTAACTTGTGCTTTTAGTTGACGAATTTCCTGCTGCTCAGGTGTTAGCTTGCCGTTTCCTCTGAATGCATGACCATCATCATTTTCGGATTCTTTTATCCAGCGACCGAGGAGCTGAGCACTCACTTCTAGATTTCTTGAAGCTTCAGCAATGCTATAATTTTGCTCTCTTACCAGCGCAATGGCATCAAGCTTAAACTCTTTTGAATAGGTTTTACGTTTAGTCATTTCAATCTCCAGTTAAATCAATTATGTCTTAACTGGGTTAGTCGTATCAATTAAACCACGTCATTATCGGCTGGTGCAGCTTTTGTTGGTCACTTTTACAGTATGCAGATAGTCACTAAAACCTCTTCGATATCTAACATTTTTATAAACTCAGGTATGTCGGCCATATCATTACTTTCTTGTTCTGTGTTCATTTGCCCAGTGCTATGTGCTTTATTAAAGAATAGGCACTAAACATATGTATGGTGCAGGCTCTAACTTTACGATTTTATTGCCGATGAAGCGCGTACCATCGATAGCTTTTGAACCAAATGGAACCTTTAACTAGGGCGACCACATGAGTGCTTATTATTTAAATTCTACGTTTGACCTGTAAGCAAAAGAACAAGAAATCATACTCGCTATGAAGATTTAACAAACTACGGAAGCTCGTTAAACGATCTGTTGCTGTTCGATAAACGTTCGAGATCTCGCCCTGAGCCATTAACAACAGGTGTTTACAGGAAAACTCTTGCAGACAAGCCAAGAGAATTGTAACGATTGTGGTATCAGAAACGGAAAAGGAAACGACCTTGCCATTTCACGGTGTTGTGGTTTGTTTATTACAGTTTCACAAACATAAAATCTGGACAAATCTTCTTCTTTGCA
>NZ_JACJFI010000326.1 GCF_014164505.1 Shewanella sp. SG41-4
AAACGTAACATGATGTTAGGAGCCTTAATTGGCTTATCAAGTTTAAGTATGTCAACTGCAATATACGCAGCCGATACTATGTCCGATAAAAAAGTGACTGTACCGCAGGTTAATTCAGCTCTTGCTAAAGCGGTTGCTAGTGAGTTTAGAACTGCAGAAAATAAACTACGTGATCAATATCGTCATCCTGCTGAAACATTGGCATTTTTTGACATTAAACCTGAGCAAACTGTGATTGAATTATGGCCGGGCGGTGGTTGGTATGCTGAAATTTTAGCACCTTATTTAGCCGAAAAAGGCCAGTATGTTGCTGCCAATTTTGAAACAAAACCGGCAGAAGAAAACCGTCAAACCGCTTATTACAAATCAGCTGGTTTAAAGTTTGAAAAATGGGTTAGCGATAACAAAGCCAGTGTAGGCAATGTACAGTTTGTAACGCTTGATCCGCCGGCTAAATTTTCATTGGGTAAAGATAATTCTGTAGACCATGTATTAACATTCCGTAACTTGCACAATTGGGCAATGAAAGGTGAGTTAGAAGGTGTGTTTAAAGCTGCTCATGACGTGTTAAAAGTGGGAGGCTCTTTAGGTATAGTTGAGCACCGAGCCAATATCGGTATGGCTGCAGAAAGCGGCTATATGGATCAAAATCAAATGGTTGAACTGGCCAATAAATACGGTTTTGAATTAACAGGCAGTTCTGAAGTGAATGCCAACCCTAAAGACAGTAAAGATTATGAGAAAGGCGTGTGGACATTACCACCGCGTTTAGCAATGGGTGATCAAGATAAACAGAAGTATCTTGATATTGGTGAAAGTGATCGTATGACAATCAAATTCACCAAAAAAGCAGCTAAATAATTTTTGCAAAGTGAGCCAACAATGTTGAACATCGATGTAGAAGAAATTCAATTACCGTTGGCTCATATTACTCTTGCCGCTAAACGTTATGGTCAAGCCGATAAACCAGTGATATTGGCTTTGCATGGTTGGCTCGATAATGTTGACAGTTTTATCCCCTTAGCACAGGCATTTGCCCTGCAAGGATTGTTAGATAAATTTCAACTGATTTGTATCGATTGGCCAGGGCATGGATTATCAGATCATCGCCCCGGTCGTTATCCGCTGAATTGGGTTGATTATATTTACGACCTGCAAGCCGTGATACATACTCTTTCACAAGATTTGGGTCCTATTATATTATTGGGCCATTCGCTTGGCGGCATTGTGGCGTCTGCTTATAATGCTTGTCTTGCTGACAACATCCAAAAACTTATATTAATAGAAGCTCTTGCTCCTTTATCAGAACCTGCCACACAAGCTAAAGAGCGCTTACGTAAAGGCTTACAGCAACAACAACGCTTTAATCGTCAACTAGCCAGGGCCATTCCTACGTATGCTTCAATGGATATTGCCATTCAGGCACGTCATCAACTTACTGGATTAGCATTGCCTTGGTGCGAAATGATCACAGAGCGTAATATGGAAGTCATTGATGGCCATTATTCTTGGCGTAGTGATCCTCGATTAAAATTAGATTCACTAAACCGATTTACCTTCGAACAGGTCGATGCTCTGATGACAATCAGTGACACTCCTTCTTTACTTATTGTCGGTCATGATGGCTATAAACAATTAACAGCATCAACAGAGCAAGCTAATAAATGGTTTTCCAATATTGATATCGTTCATTTAGCCGGAGACCATCATCTTCATATGGGAAATGCCGAGCAAGTTGTCAAATCGATTGGAGCATTTATTCTAAATAGCCCGTTACCATAGGTGAAAACGCTGTTATTTTTAGTTTATTTATGTGATTATGATCGAAAATTAAAACACTTGTATGATTTAGTTCACTACAAGCAACATAATAAAACCTGCGATAACAAAATTAATGATACGCAGATAATAAAATATTTTACCACTGACGGGGAATGCACGTCTTAGCACAGTGGGCATTATTAGGAGACATTTGTGGACCAGCCTTGGATTAATAATTTACCTGAACATGTTCCGGCCGAAATCGACCCATCTCAATTCAGTTCATTAGTACACATGTTTGAAAATGCAGTAGCAAAATATGCTGACCAACCTGCATTTATTAACATGGGTGCGACGATGACGTACCGTAAACTCGAAGAGCGAAGCCGAGCATTTGCCGCATATTTACAAAACGAGCTGCATTTAAATAAAGGTGACCGTGTTGCCATTATGATGCCCAATTTACTGCAATATCCTATTGCTCTGTTTGGTATTTTACGTGCGGGTATGGTGGTGGTTAACGTTAACCCACTGTATACACCACGGGAATTAAAGCATCAATTAGTCGATTCGGGTGCAAGAGCCATCGTTGTTGTGTCTAACTTTGCGAATACTCTAGAAGAAATTGTTGATCAAACTCCGGTTGAATCGGTCATTATCACTAATCTCGGCGATCAACTCAGCGCACCTAAACGTACGTTAGTGAACTTTGTTGTTAAATACATTAAAAGATTAGTACCAAAATATCATTTGCCTCATGCTTTATCATTTCGCGATGCGCTTTCTAAAGGCCGACGTCTGCAATATATCAAAGCGAATATTAGTAGTGAAGATTTGGCGTTTTTACAATATACCGGCGGTACAACAGGCGTATCTAAAGGTGCCATGTTAAGTCATAAAAATGTAGTTAGTAATGTGTTACAAGCTAATGGTGCTTATTCGCCAGCACTGGATGATGGCACAGAGTTTGTGGTGACAGCCTTACCGCTTTATCATATTTTCGCACTGACAGTTAACTGCTTATTGTTTTTACATAAAGGCAGTAAAAATCTTCTGATCACTAATCCTCGAGACATCCCTGCGTTTGTGGGTGAACTTAAAAAGTACCCGTTTACGGCATTAACCGGTGTTAATACCTTATTTAATGCATTAGTTAATAACGAAGAATTTACCCAGCTCGATTTCTCCGGCTTAAAGTTGTCAATTGGCGGCGGAATGGCGGTGCAACGTGCTGTTGCCGATAAGTGGCAAAACATTACTAAAACACGTCTGTTAGAGGGCTATGGATTAACTGAAGCTTCACCATTGGTGACATGTTGTCCGTATAATCTCAGTGGTTACAATGGCTCTATTGGCTTTCCTGCGCCTTCAACGGATATTCAAATTCGTGATGATGATGGTAAAGTATTAGCTCAGGGTGAAACGGGTGAATTATATGCCAAAGGGCCACAAGTGATGCAAGGCTACTGGCAGCGTCCGGAAGAAACAGCTAATGTAATCGATAAAAACGGTTGGTTAGCCACTGGTGATATTGGTTATATGGATGAAAAAGGTTTGTTTTACATTGTTGACCGTAAAAAGGACATGATTCTTGTGTCTGGTTTTAATGTATTCCCGAACGAAATCGAAGAAGTAGTAGCAATGCATCCAAAAGTGATTGAAGTTGCTGCTGTGGGTGTACCCAACGATGCTAGTGGTGAATTAGTGAAAATCTTTGTGGTGGCAAAAGATAAGTCACTTACAGAAGAAGAGTTAATAAAACATTGCCGACATTATTTAACGGGATATAAAGTGCCTAAGCTGGTAGAATTTAGAGACGAATTACCAAAAACGAATGTGGGTAAAATTTTACGCCGACAACTTCGAGATGAAGTTAAGAAAGCATAAAATTCAAACCGGCGATTTAGCCGGTTTTTTTTATTTGGTTACACCAGTAGCCAAAATGCCTCCTATACGTATTTTTAGCGGAGCTTATTTTGTTAACGTTTGAATATATCAGTGATGA
>NZ_JACJFI010000327.1 GCF_014164505.1 Shewanella sp. SG41-4
GAATTTGGCTTTTCGTAGTACGCTAACACCATATGATACTGATTCAACGATGTTGCTTTGACCATGGTTATCCGGAGTTTATCTTCAGGAATACCCAGTTGGAGTAATGTAAAATATTTTGCGATCGAAAAATCTTCGCAATCCCCTCCATTAGCCCCAATAAACTCCATCGGTGATGCCCAATAATTGGATTCACCCCATAGCGTTTGATCATCAATGAATCGAAATAAGTTAAAAAATTGATTAACTTTTTCAAGTTTATCTAATTCAGTAAGTTGCAGTGAATCATTGACGACTTTAAACCAAGCATTTGCTCGTAATCCAGCTCTATCGCCATAACGTTTTGATAACGCTGAAACGGTTTTTTGCTGATTTATTTCTTGAGTCGGTGCAGCATATAAACATGAAACTAAAAGGGCCGATGTCATAATAAAAAAATGACAGACCCTTTTATGCAACGATGTAGTTACTTTGCTGCCTATGCGACTCAAAGAATCAATGCCTTGTATGTCCGTTTGTCAATTTACTCATCTACAGTGTAAATATGCCATCTCATTTCTGGAATGGTATCATCGGCTGTGATTTGAGCAATAACGCGACGATTACGCTCCTCAGCTTCTGGCGTGCCGCTGCTATCGATGGGTTGGTCAAAACTATAACCAATTGCGTTTAGACGGCTTGGATCGATAGCGAATGTGTTTTCTAACACATCAATAACCGCCTTGGCGCGATTTTGAGATAACGCTAAATTAAGCTCATAGCTACCACGTTTGCTTGTATGACCTTCAATTGTCACTTTGGTGGTTGGATAAGCAGTCATTAATTTAGCGACTTGTTCAATTTGGTCATAATATTGAGAGTCGATAACCACTGAATTATTACTAAATAGAATTTTTAAGTCTTGGCGTTGATTAATGTCCTTGATGTTACCACAACCATAGTTGTCGACAGCGGCACCAAGAATGGTTCCTGCACAACGTTCGCGGGCCATAATTACACCATCACGATCTTTATCTGCAAGATCAAAATTTTGTTCCGTAGAACCATTAGACTCGACAATATCATTGACAGAACAACCTACTGTTGAAACCAATGCGAGTAAAATCACTAAATATTTCATTATTTAACTCCTCCCTGATATTCATGCTCACCACGCCATTCTCCTGGACGTGTTACTCGAAGTGAGTCAAGTAGATCACCCGTCGCATTCAATACTCGATAACGAGCAGCTATTTCGTCATACTCGGTTTGCAAGTAATCCTTACGTGCTTCAAAGAGTTCATTTTCGGTATCGAGTAAATCGAGCAGAGTACGTTGGCCCAAGTTAAATTGTTGAACATAAGCCACTTGAGTCTGTTTTGATGCCACAACATGTTCACGGATGAACTGTTTTTGTGGGGCTAACATTTCATAAGCATTCCAAGCTAACGAAACACCCTCAACAACTTGGCGATAAGCGCGTTGTTGGATCTCTTTTGCTTCGTTGACTTTATAGGCTGTTTCTCTGTCTTTAGAGACGTCTTTACCACCTGAGAAAAGGTTATATTTAACCCGAACCATAGCAACTAAATCATTGTTATAGCCGTTAACATTTTGGCTGCTAATTGCGCTGTAGCCATCTTCGCCGTCAGTATCATTATTCCAGTTACCATTAAGTTCTAGGCTTAATTGTGGGAAATAGCTGGCTTTGGCTGAGCTACGTTCTTTTTTTGCTGCGTTAATATCGCTTTCTGCTGATTTTAATACTGGGTGTTTCGATTTTGCTGCCATGAGCCCTTTATCTAAGCTTTTTGGTAGCATATCGGCATCAGGCACTGGCAGAATTAGGTCATCGGGTTTTGCTTCAACAATTCTGATATAGGCTGCACGAGCATCTTCTAAATTGTTTTTAGCCGAAATTACATTGGCGTTTGCACGAGCAAGACGACCAGTGATTTGCGATAAATCTGCTATCGATCCTAAACCAGAATCAGTGCGTTGTTTTATTTGATCGTAAATGTCTTTATGACTCGCGAGATTTTTCTCGGAGAGTAATAATACTTGTTCGCTACGGATGTAGTCCAAATAGACCTTTGCAACATCTAATGCCATATCTTCAGCGGCAGCAAATAATGCCCACTGATCAGCACTAGCTTCAAACGAATAACGATCGACTTCGCTGCTAGTATAAAAACCATCAAACAGCATTTGCTTGATACTAAAGCCGGCTTCGCCACGCTCTAAATCAATCATACCGTCATTATCAACATCACCTTGGCCTACTTTTCGACGAGTAGAAGGGCTATCGGTTTGCTCCCAGCCATAGCCCGCAGAAATATCTACAGTTGGCATGTAGCCAGCAACAGCTTGATTAACTTGCTCTTCGCGCGCTTTAAAGCGATTAAAAGCAATACGTAAATCTGGGTTTGTGTCTAGCGTATGCGCAACAGCTTGCTCAAGAGTCTGGCTTGAGGCTGTTGGTGCTATCAACATTGATAAAGCCAGTGCAACGGCACTTAGTTTTATTTGTTGATTTATAATAGTTGTCATTAAAAAACCCTCCCGGTTCTTCTTAGCGCTCTCTAAGAGCGGTATCTTTCGCTCTTAAAATTGGATTTAAAATGTACTCAAGTATGGATTTCTTTCCCGTGATGACATCTACTGAAGTGAGCATCCCTGGGATTATTGGCATCTGTGTGCCATCGTCTTTCATTAAACTAGATTCTTGTGTTCGCACTTTTACAATATAGAAACTGTTGCCTTCTTCATCCTGTGATGTATCTGCGCTAATGTGTTCAACCGTTCCTTTTAGGCCACCATAACGGGTAAAGTCATACGCGGTGACTTTTACGATAGCGGGTAATCCTGGATGTAAAAAAGCAATATCTTTAGGTGTGATTTTGGTTTCTATCAGCAGTTTATCTTCTGATGGAACTATTTCCATAATCTCTTCGCCTGGCTGCACAACACCACCTAACGTATTAAAGTTAATTTTTTTAATGGTGCCTATAACAGGAGAGGCAATGACAGCTTTACTGACCTTATCAAATGCGCCTTTTTGTGCCTGATTCATACGTGATAATTTGGTTTGCATTTCATTGAGCTGTGCACGTAAATCAGTGGCATAAACAAATACTGCTTCTCGGCGCTTTAAGATAGCTTCATCCATAGACGCTTTCACTTTTGGACGTAAGAGTCTAACCGATTGCAATTCGCCTTGAATATCATTCACTGTGCGCTCTAGTTTGAGTAGCTCAACTTCAGGCACAATTCCTTTTCGGGCAAGTGGTCGAGTCAATTCAAGCTCGCGAGATACTAATTGATAACTCGTCGTAAGGGTACTAATTCGAGAGGCCAATTCTTCTATTTCTTGTTGGC
Organism: Shewanella sp. SG41-4; assembly: GCF_014164505.1. Taxonomy (GTDB): domain Bacteria; phylum Pseudomonadota; class Gammaproteobacteria; order Enterobacterales; family Shewanellaceae; genus Shewanella. The sequence continues at coordinate 3,358 of NZ_JACJFI010000327.1, forward strand.
GCTGTTGGATCTGACGAACAAGAATTTCTAATTGGTTGCTTAAATTATCCAGCCGAATTGAATACTCTTCTTGTTGACGCTTAACCAGTTCTGGCTCTTCGTCAATTATGGTCTGCGGAAATACCAAGTTTTGTTTTGTTATCTTCACTTGCTGGCGCCAGTCTGAAGACATATCTGAAATAATAATGCTGTCTAATTCGGTGCGCATGCGAATAATATTAGTTTGTAACCCAAACACTTCTTGTTCTTGCTGATCGAAATCTGAGCGGAATCGAGTGTCATCAATACGGGCTAAAGGTTGTCCTTTAATGACAAGCCCGCCTTCTTGGACATAGATTTCCTGCAAAATTCCGCCATCTAGGCTCTGGATAATTTGAATCTGTGACGACGGAATGACTTTA
>NZ_JACJFI010000328.1 GCF_014164505.1 Shewanella sp. SG41-4
CACCCCAATGGGACCAGACGGACTAGGAAACACAATTGCTATAATAATTACTCTTTTAATAGTATCCATACTTCTTATTTATCCGTGGCTATCAAATCGGAAACGCAAGAGAATTGAGGTTAAGCTTGAAAAAATCACATCGAAACTAAATACTGCACTGAAACAGGTAGAAGAACTTAATGAGAAATACAGTCCGATCATTGATATGGAGTTGCACCTACAGCAAATACTTAATGAAACAACCGAATTATCTGAATCCTATATATCTCAATCAAAAGATGTTTTAGAAAAGGCAGAGGAAAAAGCCAGAGAACTTTCCATTTCAAGTCATTCAAAAGCGGAAAAGCTAATCACCGATGCCGAGCTAGAGTCCGCCAACATCAAAGCTGAATCCAAAGAACTAAATGCTAAAGCAAACCAAAAGCTAAAGGACATTAAAGAAAAAGTTGTTACCCTGACAAACGAAGCGTATGAAGAAGCAAATAGAATTATTGAGTTAGCAAAAATTCAGGCGCAAGAAGTAGCTGGTGATGCATATGATGCTAAGTTAAAAGCAGACTCATACGAAACAGCAATTCGAGCGATGAAAAATACAATTGAAGGATACAGGGACGATTACATTATCCCTAACCATTCAGTATTAGATGACTTAGCGGAAGAATTCAGTTTTAAAGATGCGGGAGAACAGTTAAAGCAAGCCCGTAAGCGTGTAAAAGACATGGTTAAGCAAGGGTATGCCGGTGAATGCGACTATGTAGAAATACGCAGAAAAACTTACGCTATTCACTTCGCTGTGGATGCATTCAATGGGAAAGTTGACTCAGCATTAGCAAAAGTTAAGCATGATAACTTCGGTAAAATTAAACAAGAAATCAATGATGCCTTTGCATTGGTAAACTACAATGGAGCACCTTTCAGGAACGCTCGAATTAATCAGAGCTTCCTAGATGCTAGACAAGAAGAACTCAAGTGGGCTGTTTCTACACATGAATTGCGCCAAATTGAATTAGCAGAACAGCGCGAGATAAAGCAACAGATACGTGAAGAAGAAAAAGCTCGAAAAGAGATAGAGAAGGCAATTAAAGAGGCTGAGAAAGAAGAACGCTTGATTCTAAAAGCCCTAGAAAATGCCAGGGCTGAGTTAGACAATGCCAATGAAGAGCAACGCATGGAGTTCGAAGCTCAGTTAGCTGAATTAGAAGGCAAGCTGAAAGAAGCAGAACAAAGAGGACAACGAGCACTCTCCATGGCACAGCAGACACGACGTGGGCATGTTTACGTAATAAGTAACGTCGGTAGTTTTGGTGAGAATGTATTCAAAATCGGTATGACTAGACGATTAGAGCCCTTGGATCGAGTAAAAGAACTTGGTGATGCTTCTGTACCATTTTCTTTCGATGTTCATGCGATGCTGTACAGTGAAGATGCACCAATACTAGAGAAAGAACTACATAGACGCTTTAATCACGAGTCTATAAATAAAGTGAATCCGAGAAAAGAATTTTTCCGAACATCGCTAGCTGAAATTAAACAAATGGTAGTTAACCAAGGCATTACTGATGTTCGTTGGACAATGAAAGCAGAAGCTGCTGAATATAGAGAGTCCCTTGCTATTGAGGCTGCACAACAAAAACAGAATGTAGCTTAATGAATAAACAGGCCGCAGCTAATCAAAATACTAATCATTTGATATTGTTATCTTTAGCTTTTAGTACAATGAAAGCAAATCTTACTTTACGCACAACCTCGGTTTGTTTTTTAACATGAGGCATATTTTATTGTTTTACTTTAATAAGATGAAAAATATAGGGTATTATTAATCAGTAACTTAAATGGCCGATTTAAAAAATTGCGCCCTTCAATAAGCGTAATACCTATCAGAGGAGTGTGTATGGAAAGTTATCTAATATATATAGGTGTGGCAATTACGACTATCCTTTTGCCTGGCCCAGCTGTAATGCTAACTATAAATAACTCGATTCAAAAAGGGTTATTAAAATCATTTGCGGGAATACTTGGTATTTCTTTGGCAATATTGTTAGTAGCAATTATCTCGGCCACAAGTTTAGGTGTCGTATTAGCGAGTTCAGCTGTTGCATTCAATATAATAAAAATTGCTGGGTCCGTTTATCTGATATATTTAGGTATAAAAATGTTACGTAGCGAGGTCACTAATAATATAACAAAAGAACAAGAAGGTTCCTTTTTAAAATGTTTTATGGATGGTTTTTTAGTTTCAGTCTCGAATCCCAAAGCTGTTATTTTCTTCATGTCGATCTTCCCTCAATTTATAGACTTGACTCAAGAATATACACAACAGTTCATTTTACTGGCTGCTACATTTAGCTTTTTAGTGATAGTTATTCATACTATTTATGCTGTTTTCGCATTTTATGCTAAATCAAGGCTTTCATCACGGAATGATAATGCTATTCTAAATAAAATAAGTGGTGGTGTTTTTATTAGTTTTGGAGTTGGTTTAGCTGCATCTGGTAAATAGGTGTAATCGGGTAGCCAAAGGTATCTAGTATCCTCCGGCCCCCACACCACTGCATGCGGCTCCGCACAGGGCGGATCATTTAAACACCTAACTCAAAACTTTCTGGTTAGGATATTGAACTGCGATCCATCTCTTAGTAAATATAATCCTGCTTTATTCAGAACAGAAACTGAACGATAGAAAAAGATGAAACAGTTCAAAATCCACCTTAAAAGGTGTAATCAGAACAACCTATTAAAGTTGGGTATGGCATCGGCCAAGTCCAACAAGCGATTTATGCGTCGCAAACAACGCAACGCAAAATACTAAAACGTTAGTTGTTATTGGAGTTTATATATATATGTATTACCGAGTAGCAGATTTTAATGACTTAGACGGATTAGCTAAATTGCATGCTGAAAGTTGGCGAGAATCATATAGAGGAATATTTTCTGATAATTTCCTTGATAATGATGTTTGGAAAGAACGCAAGGAGTCTTGGACTAATCGATTATCGTCTCCAAAAAATAATCAATACGTTTTAGTAGCTATTGATAACAATGAAATTTGTGGTTTTATTTGTGCTTTTGGTAATGAGAGTTCTCAATGGGGAACACTCATCGATAATCTACATGTTTCAAAATTAGGCCAAGGTAAAGGTATTGGCAAACATCTGATGTTTTTAACTGCTAAGTGGGCAGATGAAAAGTTTCAACATAAAGGTGTTTATCTTGAAGTTCTAGAGGATAACTCAAGTGCACGCAGTTTCTATCATCGACTAGGTGCAAAGCACCAAGAAACAAACTTATGGCAACCACCAGGCAGCAATTACAAAGTAAATGGTATGATTTATGTTTGGGAAAGTAATATCCCTTTGCTGAGTTTAAACAACTAATCGGGTAGCCAGAGGTATCGAACCTTCAGCCCCCACAGCACCTTGCATGCGGCTCCACAAAGGGCGGTTCACTTAAAACACCTAACTTAAACTTTCTGGTCAGGATATTGAACTGCGATTCATCCATCTCTTAGTGAATATAATCCTGCTTTCTTCAGATACTCATTGTTCAACGCTTGCTCTATTCCTGGGGTTTTCGAGCTATGCTATGCCATGGACCTTTGCTTGTATTCCCACAACCAACGTAACCGTCAAAGGCGGCTAATCCATTAATCGATTTACGAAAATCGACCACATCCGCACATAAATAAACGGTGGGCACATCAACAAACATCTTCATGCCATCAGCCCTTTAATGATGGCAACGATATCGTTCGTT
>NZ_JACJFI010000329.1 GCF_014164505.1 Shewanella sp. SG41-4
TATGATGTTTATTGTCATCATGTTCGTGGTTGTGATGTTTATGGTCATCATGTTCGTGATCATCATGTTTATGGCTATGATGCTTGTGGTCACCGTGGTCATGACCGTGATGTTCATGACCCAATATAAACATACTGGCGATGTTGACGACCAAGCCTACGATAGCCACCAGAATAGATTGGTTAAATTGGATCTCAATAGGTGACCACAAACGATGTAGAGATTCTACTATCATCATGATAGCGACAATGGCTAATGCGATTGCACTTGTATATCCACCGAGAACGCCGACTTTCCCCACGCCAAAAGAGAATTTGTCACTATTAGCGTGCTTTTTTGCATAGCTATAGGTGAATAACGTAATACAAAAAGCAGCGGCATGAGTCCCCATATGCCAACCATCAGCGAGTAAGGCCATAGAGCCATATATCGTACCCGCTATCACTTCGATGGCCATGGTGATGACTGTAATAATAAGTACATACCAGGTGCGTTTGACATTTTGCTCGTTAACGGAGGTGAAATTGTGTTGGTGGATATATTTTTCGGCAATTTTATTCATAAGAAAGTAGTTTGATTATCAAGTAATTCTCGATGTTATATTGTTTGATAGTCAAAGTAAATGAATGGTTACTTTATATTAAATATCCCAAATCGTTAGCTTGATAGTCTGATGGTGATATATGTTTTTGATTAAAAAGGGGGACTGTGTTTTTGATAGCATGGGGAGCAAGTAATGATAACTAAAGGTGTCTAAAAAATTAGCATGAGCTTAAGTCAATAAACTAACTGAAAAACCAGCCTTACTACAATAATCGTCATTAAAGATTAAATCGGCAAAATAAAATGTAAACAATGCTCATTACCCTCTAGCATTAAATGACAATGTTGTCATATAGGTTGCGAGTGTGATGTGTCAGGTGAGATACTTTTAAGTGTTTCCGAAGGATAAAACTCAATGAAAGTATTGCTTGTCGAAGATGAACAAAAAATTGCAGATTTTATCTGTGAAGGTTTGCGCACCAAACATTTCAACGTCACTCATTGTGCCGATGGTAATCAAGGTTATCAGGCGGCAAGTAACAATAACCATGATGTTATTATTCTCGACATTATGCTTCCGGGCAGAGATGGTTTGGATATTCTTCGTTCTCTGCGTCAACAAGGTGTCGATACGCCCATTATTCTGCTTACGGCACGTAATGAATTAGGTGACCGCGTTAAAGGGTTAGACATGGGCGCTGATGATTATTTAGCAAAACCGTTTTATGTTGAAGAGTTGCATGCTCGGATTCAAGCCTTGCTTCGACGCCATAGCGGCACACAACAGCATGTCGTTGAGGTCGGCTCATTGCAACTTGATTGCATTAATCGAAGCATTAATTGTCAGGGGCAATCAGTCGAACTCACTAGCCGAGAGTTTAGCCTGCTTGAGCACTTAATGCGTTCACCTAACCAAGTATTAACCCGAGGACAGCTGTTGGAGCATGTTTGGGGATATGACTTTGATCCTTGTACCAATGTTGTTGACGTGTGCATTAAACGTATCCGCAGTAAAATGGCTTCATTAGAGAAGGCGGGTAAAATGGTTGGCGCTATAGAGTCTGTCCGTGGCACAGGCTATCGCCTGAGCATTCGATAAGGTTTTAATATGTATTTTCGTACTCGTATTTTTGCCATATCAATTTTAACTGTGACAGCTGTACTTGCGCTGGTTATCAGCTTAAGTTGGTCGCGTATCATGGCGGTGGAACTTGATCACCTTGATTCTCGTCTTTGTATGGAAGCAAAACGCTTAATACGTAAACGTATACCGCTTGATACAAATAACCCCGCTGCCAATATAAATAATTTACGCGACACTTCGCTTTCTGGTGGTAGGTTAATGACTGATTTAACAGACAAGTTGCGAGTTAGTTCACCTAACCAATTAATGCTATCTGTCGGTTCTGTGGAGCAAGGTTTTTTGACTTCGCCAACGGGTGTAGATGTACAAGATGTCATAAGCCGCTTAAATTGGCTTAGCGCTGAGCCAGGAAGACTAACCGATAACCATAAAGCCAACGTTGTTTGTCAATTTGCCTTTTTTGAACATCAGCAAAACCAATGGCGAGCCAGTTTATTTCAAGCTTCAAACCAATCAAGCTTTATCGCTGTGGATGTTGCTGCTACCACTAGCCAGTTAACGAGCACCTTGCAGGCCGCGCTGATTGTGGTTATTCCTTTTTCTCTACTGCTCAGTATTTTAGGGGCATGGTTTATCACAACTAATACGATTAGACCAATAAACCGATTACATAAAGCAATGGATAAGGTGACCCAAAAAGATCTTAGCCATCGCTTATCTGAGCATAAAGAAGACAAAGAGTTCAAAATGTTGATTGATGCATACAATACGATGCTCGATCGCCTAGAGGACAGTTTTCGACAAGTTTCTCGTTTTACTGCTGATGCAGCTCATGAGCTAAAAACACCACTCACAGTGCTAAGAGGCAAGCTTGAACAAGCTGTATTGTCTGAAAATTCATCGCAATTGGATCTCAATGCCATTCTTGATGAAGTGGGGCATTTGTCAGCTATTACCCGTAAATTGTTGCTGCTATCACAGGCGGACTCTGGATCAATGGCATTGCATTTTGAGCCGATAAATATCACGATATTGGTCGATGAGTTGATCGCCGATATGACCTTGCTGTCGGATGAACTGGAGCTTGATTGTGTTATTGAGAAAGGTTTAATCACTAAAGGCGATATTGTGTTGCTGAGGCAGCTGTTAAATAATCTGCTCGTAAACGTAATGCGTTATAGCCTTCATTACAAAGGTGTCACTATCCACGCCCGTCAAAACGAGTCTGTTATAGAAGTGGTGATTAGCAATTTTTGTCTGCCGATATCTCACGATGTCAGGGCCAAACTGTTTGATCGTTTTTACCGCGGAGAACCTACTCATACCCAAGGGATATCTGGCAGTGGTCTAGGGTTAAGTTTAGCCAGAGAAATCGCTCGCGCACACGGTGGAGATCTTACGCTTGAGCCCAGTGATAGTGACGTTGTGACTGTGCGGCTGTTGTTACCCATCGTTAAATGACAACATTGTCATCCATCAGCGAAGCCTAATCGATACACTTAAGTTAACTCATTAATCGTTAACTTAAGTGTATTGGAGGTTAGGCCATGAATACCCACATTATTGGCTCCATTTTATCTTTGACGTTGCTTAGTGCAACCGCCGTTAATGCCAAACCGTCACTTGAACTCACCAGCCCTGCATTTTCCGATAAGGGGGCATTGCCAGTTGAATTTACCTGTGAGGGAGAGGGCATTTCACCACCATTAAGTTGGAGCGGAGTACCAGACGGAACCCAGTCATTGGTGGTGATAATGGATCACCTGCCTAATCAACACCCGACCAACAATGAACAAAATACATCAAAGCCTGACTCGGCTGACAATAAAAAAGGCACTCCACCTCAAGGTGACACTCAGGCACCTAAACCAAACCAGCCTGAGGAACTCAAGTGGTATTGGATTGTTTACAATATTCCGGCGCAAGCTTCTGGTATTGGTTCTGGCAGTAAAGAATATCAATCTGTTGGTTCATTTGGCAGTAATACTGTGAATGATCGTAACGAGTATGCACCGCCATGCTCTAAAGGACCAGGTCAAAAAGTGTATACTTTTCATCTGTATGCGCTATCCAAATTTTTAGATATCGATTCGTCTGCCTCTGTGTCAGCCCCAGTTTCTGCC
>NZ_JACJFI010000032.1 GCF_014164505.1 Shewanella sp. SG41-4
AATAAGTTTACGCCATCTTTAGCTAAAGACTGATGCACGTGCATGCCGCTACCGTTGTCGCCAACGATTGGTTTTGGCATAAATGTCGCTGTTTTACCATAAGCATGTGCCATGTTATGAACAACGTATTTTAGAATTTGAATTTCATCAGCTTTCTTAGTCAATGTATTGAAACGTGTTGCGATTTCGTTTTGACCCGCTGTTGCTACTTCGTGGTGATGCGCTTCAACTACTTGACCCATTTCTTCAAGTACTAAACACATTGCCGAACGTAAATCTTGTGAAGAATCAACTGGTGCAACTGGGAAATAACCACCTTTCACCATTGGACGGTGACCAGTGTTACCTTCTTCATAGCTCTTAGCTGAGTTCCATGATGCTTCTTTTGCGTCAATCTTCACGAAACAACCTGACATGTCGGTACCAAAACGGACATCGTCAAATAAGAAGAATTCTGGCTCTGGACCAATCAATACTGTGTCAGCAATACCGGTAGAAATTAGGTAAGCTTCAGCTTTCTTAGCAATAGAACGAGGGTCACGATCATAACCTGTCATCGTACCAGGCTCTAAAATATCACAACGAATAAGTGCTGTTGTTTCTTCAGTGAAAGGATCTAACACGAAAGTTGTTGGATCTGGCATTAGCACCATGTCAGATTCGTTAATGCCTTTCCAACCTGCAATTGAAGAGCCATCAAACATTTTACCGTCTTCAAAAAACTCTTCATTTACTTGATGAGATGGGATAGACACATGCTGCTCTTTACCTTTAGTGTCGGTAAAGCGTAAGTCTACAAACTTCACTTCTAACTCTACAAGTTGTTTTAAAACTGATTCAACTGACATTCTCAAGCCTCCGGTAGGGTAAAGGGTTGTCCCTTAATATAATCTTGCTGCTCGCCAGATGATGCATCTGGAAAACGAATCTTTACATAATTACCAGCAATAAAGCGATATTCATGCCAGATTGCTAACTAATTGATTTCATGAAGATGAGAAAGTTTTCAAATCTTCTAAATCATCACGTTGCACCAACCTCGTGCACCACTATGTTTCATCATGGTGCAAAAGTCCATAATAGTGCGTCACGTTAATGTTGCTGTTTTAGTCAATGTCACATGTTTGTCTTACACCATGCTTATGCTTAATATATAAACGTTTTATGCTGTTTTTTAACACATAGCAAGCGATAGATTTACAAGTGTTCAAAAATAATCCTATCTACAAAAGCCGCTGTGAAGTAGAATGGCACGCTTTTTTACATTGGCTATAATAGATAGCTTCTGTTAGATCCTTTTTTTTATTTGCTGGTTTAGAGGTTTATCTGTGTTAGAGAATTTACGTAACATCGCCATTATTGCCCACGTTGACCATGGCAAAACAACCCTGGTTGACAAAATGTTGGCGCAGTCAGGAACCCTTGCATCTCGTGGAGAAGCTACTGAGCGGGTTATGGATTCTAACGATCTTGAAAAAGAACGTGGGATCACCATTCTGGCAAAGAACACTGCCATCCAGTGGAACGACTACCGTATTAATATCGTAGATACTCCTGGTCACGCCGATTTCGGTGGTGAAGTTGAACGCGTTCTATCTATGGTTGACTCAGTATTATTGTTGGTTGATGCAGTTGATGGTCCAATGCCACAAACTCGCTTTGTAACCAAGAAAGCATTCGCTCAAGGCCTTAAGCCAATTGTTGTTATCAACAAAATTGACCGTCCAAGTGCTCGTCCAGATTGGGTTATTGACCAAGTATTCGATTTATTCGTTAACTTAGGTGCCACTGACGAACAATTAGATTTCCCAATCGTTTATGCTTCGGCATTAAATGGTTTTGCAACGTTAGATCCAGATGTAGCGAGCGATGATATGACGCCGCTATTCCAAACTATCGTTGAGAAAGTGTCTTTCCCTGACGCTGATGCAGAAGCTCCATTCCAAATGCAAATTTCTCAAATCGATTATAACTCATACGTGGGTGTGATCGGTATTGGCCGTATTACCCGTGGTAGCGTTAAGACTAACCAACAAGTGACCATTATTGGCGCTGACGGAAAGACACGTAACGGTAAAATGGGCCAAGTATTAGGTTACATGGGTCTTGATCGTACTGAAGTAGCAATTGCTAATGCTGGTGACATCGTTGCGATTACTGGTTTAGGCGAGCTTAAAATCTCTGACACTATCTGTGCAGTGAATGCCGTTGAAGCATTGCCACCGTTAACTGTTGATGAACCAACACTAACGATGACATTCCAAGTAAACACTTCTCCGTTCGCGGGTAAAGAAGGTAAGTACGTTACTTCACGTAACATTCTTGAACGTTTACAGACTGAATTAGTTCACAACGTAGCACTTCGCGTTGAAGAAACAGACAGTCCAGACCGTTTCCGCGTTTCAGGTCGTGGTGAATTACACTTATCGATTTTAATTGAAAACATGCGTCGTGAAGGTTATGAATTAGCCGTATCTCGTCCAGAAGTTATTCTAAAAACAATCGATGGTGAGCTACATGAACCATACGAAACAGTGACTGTTGACGTTGAAGAAGATCATCAAGGTACCGTAATTGAAAAATTAGGTGTTCGTAAAGGTGAAATGAAAGACATGCAGCTTGATGGTAAAGGTCGTGTACGTATCGACTTCGTTATCCCAAGCCGTGGCTTAATTGGTTTCCAAACCGAATTCTTAACTGCAACATCTGGTACTGGTCTAATTTATCATTCATTTGATCACTACGGTCCACACAAAGGTGGCGATATTGGTCAACGTGCTAACGGCGTATTGATTTCAAACGCAACCGGTAAAGCACTAACATTCGCCCTATTTGCATTACAAGACCGTGGTCGCCTCTTTATTGGCCACGCGGCTGAAGTGTATGAAGGTCAAGTAGTAGGTATCCATGCTCGCTCTAACGATTTGACAGTTAACTGTCTGAAAGGTAAGCAGCTAACTAACATGCGCGCATCAGGTACTGATGAAGCACAAGTGTTAACTACACCGATTACACTGACTCTTGAGCAAGCACTCGAATTCATTGATGATGATGAATTAGTTGAAGTAACTCCTAAGAACATCCGTGTTCGTAAGAGATTCTTAACTGAAAACGAGCGTAAGCGTAATAACCGCGGTTAATTAACATCAATGAGTGGCAGATACTTGCCCACTCATTGAGACCTAAAAAGCCCAGATGCATGCATCTGGGCTTTTTGTTAGCTGCGATTTACAGTCAACATGAAAACATTTAACTAGATATTTTTCGTAAACGCAGATAGATTCGAGCCAAGATCATTTTTAGGAAAAATATATGAGTATGTTACAACAGGTAAGCGTCGCTAAAAAAGCCAATGTGTATTTTAACGGTAAAGTGATAAGCAGAAGCGTAGTATTAGCTGATGGTAGTAAACAAACTTTTGGTGTTGTATTGCCTGGTGAATATGAGTTTGCTACTGCTCAAGGTGAAATAATGCAGGTTATTTCTGGCAAATTTGACGTGTTATTACCGGGTAAAACAGAATGGGTTGCATACGCAGAAGCTAGCCAGTTTGAACTTGCACCAAATGTGAGCTTTAGTATCCGAACCGATCAAATTTCAGAATACTGCTGCAAATACATTTAGTATTTTTGCACCCTAATAGACAATCGCGAACTAACAGTGTCGCTTCGATTCAGCTTAACTAAAACAGTTTAAGCTGATTTTTTTTATAAAAACGTCTACTCTATTAAAACTGTCGTTTTATGGAGTGCATCATGCGCCTTATCATACTTATTAGTTTGCTATTATTGAGCGTCCAAAGTGTTGCTACTGTATACCGTTGGGTAGATGAAAATGGCAAGGTTCATTACTCTGACGAACCAAAAAACAATGCTGAAGCTATTGAATTAAATGGCAACACCCAAAACAACATGACGATTAACACGCCAACAAAAATCAATGAAACGCCAACAACAGAAGCACCAATTAACTACACGATATCAATTACCTCTCCCCAAGAAGAAGCCACTATTCGTGACAATAACGGCGCATTTAGCGTGTCGGTGAGCGTCAATCCTCTACTACCTCGTGGTGTACTGATGACATTAGCAGTCGATGGCATTATCACTGGTCCCGCTCAAGTATCGAATACATTCCAATTAACCGGCATTAATAGAGGTGAGCACTCGCTGGTTGTTAATGCTGTAACACAAAGCGGCAAAGTCCTTGCATCAAGCTCTCCTAGAAAGATATTCCTGCACCAAGCATCTGTATTTGGACCAGCAAAAAAGTCTAAATAATTAAGATAAAAACTAGTTTATTCATTAGCTTATAATTTTATGCGTGACTATTTATCTTAGAAAGTGCTTGTGTGTACTGGGTTGTGATATGCACCAAAGTGGTGCATCATAATGGTGCAACCCTATACTAGGACGGCTAATGGACACAAATAACCTTCTCAATCACTTAGTCACCGCAGTGCTCGTTATTAATAACGAGCTCAAGCCGTGCTATGCCAACGCAGCTGCCGAACAATTATTGGGAGTGGGTAACCACAAACTACTCGAACAAACGCTTCCCGAGCTTTATCAATTAATGGGGGTTGAGCCACAATTACTGCGCGATGCCATTAATGCCGGCCAAGGGCTCACTGTCAATACAGCCGCATTAATCACTCTAGACGGCCAACATCACACCATTGATATCACTTTGATACCTATTGAAAATGACAATAACCTCAGTATCTTAGAATTACGTCAAGTAGACCAACAACGCCGTATTCATCAGCAGCTTAATATGGACGCCCAACAGCAAGCCGCACAGTTTTTGGTACGTAACTTAGCACATGAAATTAAAAACCCACTGGGTGGCCTTCGAGGCGCAGCACAGTTGTTATCCCGAGAACTCGACTCACCTGAATTAAAAGAGTTTACCAGTCTGATTATTGAACAAGCTGATAGATTGCGTAATTTAGTCGACCGTTTACTTGGCCCACAACGACCAACGCAACATACAGAACACAATATCCACCAAGTCACTCAAAAAGTACTTAAGTTAGTCGAAATGGCACTGCCAGACAATATCTGCTTAAAACGAGACTACGATCCATCCATTCCAGATATTCAGATGGATCCAGACCAAATGCAGCAAGCCATATTGAATATTGTTCAAAATGCGATACAAGCTTTAGAACATTGTGGCGGCGATATCGTTATTCGCACTCGTACACAGCATCAAGTCACCATTGGAACACAGCGCTATAAAGTGGTACTCGCCTTATCCATTATAGATAACGGCCCCGGTATTCCTGCTGAGCTAATGGATACCCTTTTTTACCCTATGGTCACAGGTCGTGACGAAGGCTCAGGATTAGGGCTGTCCATTGCACATAACATTGCCAGATTACATGGTGGTCGCATTGATTGTGTTTCGGCACCAGGTCATACCGAATTTATTATTAACCTGCCATTACAATAACTAGCATGCCCTTTGTAGGCAGAATGAGGTAGTAACATGAACATTAGTGAACAAGTTTGGATCCTCGATGATGATAGTTCAATCCGTTGGGTACTCGAAAAAGCCCTTAAAGGTGCATCGCTGTCAACGGCCAGCTTTGCTGCTGCGGAATCATTGTGGCAAGCTTTAGAAGCATCACAACCTCAAGTTATTGTGTCAGATATCCGCATGCCAGGTACTGATGGGTTAACCTTGCTTGATCGCTTACAACTGCATTATCCGCATATTCCAGTGATCATCATGACCGCCCACTCAGACTTAGACAGTGCGGTGAGCGCATATCAAGCAGGTGCATTTGAATACCTACCAAAACCATTTGATATTGATGAAGCGATTAATTTAGTTGAACGCGCACTCACACATGCAACAGAGCAAGCACCACAACCTGTGATTGATACCACCATAAAAACCCCTGAAATTATTGGTGAAGCCCCGGCAATGCAAGAAGTGTTTCGTGCCATTGGTCGATTATCTCGCTCATCAATTAGTGTGCTCATAAATGGTCAATCTGGTACCGGTAAAGAATTAGTCGCTGGCGCATTGCACAAACACAGCCCGCGTAAAGACAAACCCTTTATTGCGTTAAATATGGCTGCCATCCCCAAAGATTTGATTGAATCTGAACTCTTTGGCCATGAAAAAGGCGCCTTTACTGGTGCAGCCAATGTGCGCCAAGGCCGCTTTGAACAAGCCAATGGTGGCACGCTATTTTTAGATGAAATTGGTGACATGCCAATCGACGTGCAAACGCGATTATTACGAGTACTTGCCGACGGTCAGTTCTATCGTGTCGGCGGTCATCAAGCTGTGCAAGTTGATGTACGAATTATTGCTGCGACGCATCAAAATCTTGAGGTGCAGGTGCAAAAAGGCACCTTCCGCGAAGATTTATTTCATCGCCTCAATGTGATCAGAGTGCACTTACCGCCGTTATCGCAACGCCGTGAAGACATTGCCCAACTCGCCAACCACTTTTTAAACACGGCTGCGAAAGAGATTGGCGTTGAACCCAAAATACTCACAAAAGAAACAGCCGTAAAGTTGGCTAATTTACCTTGGCCGGGCAATGTTCGCCAACTTGAGAATACTTGTCGTTGGTTAACTGTGATGGCGTCCGGACAAGAAATTTTACCGCAAGATTTACCACCAGAATTGCTTAAAGACCCAGTTGCAACCCAGCAGAAACAGGCTGGAGCAAGTGACTGGCAAACCGCACTCACTGATTGGATTGATGAAAAGCTGGCTGCAGGTGAAAGTGATTTGCTCACTGAAGTGCAACCTGAATTTGAACGTATTTTACTTGAAACAGCACTAAGACATACTCAAGGCCATAAACAAGAAGCCGCTAAACGCCTAGGTTGGGGCCGTAATACTCTAACGCGTAAATTGAAAGAACTGTCGATGGATTAACCATTAGCATTAGCCATCATATTGGCAGTAATACCCGCGTTGGATTAAGGTTTGTTATGCTTTACTCATTTAACAAACCTTAATCCAACACAGAATAAAGCTTGCATTCCAAACAGCCATTTTTCGGGAGACGATATTGGACTATCAACCAATAAATTAAGTGCCATCACACAAATCCATATCCGACATCCACTCAATTGCATCAGTAAAGCCAAACACACGACTCAAAACACCCTCAAACAGTATTTTCTCTGCTCATTATCTTCCAATAGTGAGTGGTGTTAATATCCAGGACATATTCTGTTGCCCGTTATGTACTCAGCTATGTTCAGATCTATGCTCAACATAGCCCCAAAAATGATGCCAATAACATACCTGTTCAAATATTAATCAAAGTTGATGCGGATCAAATTTTATTCGCGCTGGAGGAATATACTGACATTTGTGTGCTGAGACTCTCCTTTAACGAGGAAGGAAGAAATCATGGACTTGCCGCAAATAGTTAATCCCCCCAACACCCTCGGGGATAACCTCTATTACGAAGATATCGTCTTCGGCCGCTTTACGCGTCAACGTTACGCTTTAGATGACAGAAAAAAATACGTGTCTTTTATGCCACCTAGCAACATGACCCACACTATTTCAGCATCAACATTGAGTGACCCAGCATGGGAAAAGATGACATTAACGTCAACTTGGAAAAAGGCATGCTACGCGTTGAGGCTACAACGTCATCACAGGCAAAGGAAGCAACATGGTGTATGCCATATTATTCACTTTATTATGGCAAACATACTCGCCCTTGCATCCTTTAAAAAAATGTCATCCATATTCGGCTTAACACGGCATTTAAAGACGACGTTCTTCCTCTCAACATTCCGAACCAGAAAGCCGCTAAAGAAATGACCAGTATTGCGATTAAGTAAGGCTTCAAGGTAGAAACGCTACACTTTGACTGACTACCATAATGATTGTTTTACTTTTTAAACTGCACTAAATGGACTTCTTAGCCTTCTGTGTTTTTTATATTGGAGGTAAGACAAATGCATATTGATCGCGAACAATTACTGGAAGCGTACCGACAAATGCGCACCATACGAGAATTTGAAGAACGTCTGCACAGAGAGTTCACCACCGGACAAATACCTGGATTTGTTCACTTATATGCTGGTGAAGAAACATCTGCAGTAGCCGTGTGTCAGCAATTAAATAATGAAGACCATATTGCCAGTACCCACCGAGGCCATGGCCATTGCATTGCAAAAGGTTGTGATGTAATGGGGATGATGAAAGAGATCTACGGTCGCGCTGAGGGGTTATGCGCAGGCAAAGGCGGCTCTATGCACATTGCCGATTTAGACAAGGGCATGCTTGGTGCTAATGGGATTGTCGGTGGTGGTGGCCCGTTAGCCTGTGGCGCAGCCTTGTCATCTAAGGTACGCGGCACCCATGGCGTTGCAGTGGCTTTTTTTGGCGACGGCGCATTTAACCAAGGCACCATACTTGAGTCAATGAACTTTGCTTCGGTTAATCAATTGCCAGTGCTATTTGTATTGGAAGATAACGGTTACGCCGAATCCACCGCCAGCGCGTGGTCTATGGGAGGCCATGATCCTGTTGCTAGAGCGGCGGGATTTGGGATAAAAGGTAAAAAGGTCGACGGACATGATTACTTTTCCGTTTACCGTGCAGCCAAAGA
Source organism: Shewanella sp. SG41-4 (assembly GCF_014164505.1). GTDB lineage: Bacteria > Pseudomonadota > Gammaproteobacteria > Enterobacterales > Shewanellaceae > Shewanella. The sequence continues at coordinate 8,606 of NZ_JACJFI010000032.1, forward strand.
AGCCGTTGATGCGATGCGAGCTGGCCTTGGTCCACGCTTTATTGCCATTGAATTTACCCGTTATTACGGACACTTTGAAGGTGACGCCACAACCTATCGCCCTCCTGGTGAAGTCCGCGACGAACGCACGTACCTTGATGCATTAAAATTTTTCCGCGCTAGGGTCACGGGTGGCGAAATGCTAACCGTAGTTGAGCTAGATGCCATCGATGATGAGGTCAAAACACTCATTGATGCTGCGGTAGATGAAGCTAAAGTAGCCGAAATACCTAATATCGACCAACTCACCACTGACGTTTACGCCAATTACTCATTATGATTTGGGGGAAGTTATGTCTATAAAATCTTTTAGAGAAGCACTCAACGAAGGCATGCGTGACGCCATGCTAGAAGATCAGTCGGTCATACTATTAGGCGAAGACATTGCCGGTGGCTTAGGTGCGGCTGGCCAACAAGATGCTTGGGGCGGAGTCTTAGGCGCAACCCATGGCTTAATGACTGAGTTTGGTCGTGACCGCGTATTTGACACCCCCATCAGCGAAAGCGCATTTATTGGTGCCGCTGCGGGTGCTGCTGTGACGGGATTAAGGCCTGTGGCTCAGCTTATGTTTGTTGATTTTGTTGGCGTTTGTGGTGATCAAATCATCAACCAAATGGCTAAATTTCGCTATATGTTTGGCGGTAAAGCCACAACACCTGTGGTGGTAAGAACCTTATATGGGGCTGGCACAGGGGCAGCCAGCCAACACAGTCAATGTCTGTACCCTATCTTTACCCATATTCCCGGCTTAAAAGTGGTGATTCCATCTTCACCCTATGAAGCCAAAGGGCTGATGTTACAAGCCATTCGTGATGATGACCCGGTGATATTTTTTGAACATAAAGCCATGTTCAACGATAAGGGCGAAGTGCCAGATGAACCCTACGCCATTCCATTTGGTCAAGCACGTACAGTGCGTGAAGGCCGTGATGTCACCATTGTTGCCATTGGTCGTATGGTTGGTTTTGCTAGTACAGCGGCTGATGCACTAGCCAAAGCGGGTATTGAATGTACCATTATCGATCCTCGCACCACGTCACCACTAGATGAGAAAGCAATATTAGCGTCGGTTGAACAGACTGGTCGGCTAGTGGTCGTTGATGAAGCCAGCCCTCGCTGCGGGATGGCTGCAGATATCAGTTCAATCGTGGCTGAATACGCATTCTCTGCACTAAAAGCCCCGATTAAGCGTGTTATGCCACCACACTCTCCGGTGCCGTTTGCACCAAACCTTGAACAAGCTTACATCCCTAGCGTTGCAGATATCGAACTTGCAGTGCAAGCGGTAATGAGGAAACACTAATGACCAACAATATTAATGCCATCACAATGCCAAAATTTGGTCTCACGATGGAAAAAGGCAGCGTCTCCGCTTGGCATATTAAAGTAGGTCAAACGGTCGCGGTGGGTGATGAGATTGCCGATATTGAAACCGAAAAAGTCACCACATCATACGAGTCACCGATAGCTGGTACATGGCGGCGCACTGTCGCATCAGTAGGAGAAGATCTTCCGATTGGATCACTTATTGGTGTGATGGCATCTCCCGAGATTGAAGATGCACAAATAGACAGTTTCATTGCCAAATTCACACTAACTTAATGGGACAAAACCATGAAATTAAAAGCAGCTTTTATGTTTTTATCACCCGATGCTAGCCATGAAAAAAGTGTTGTCTCGACCCCGAGTGTCGAACTCAGCGTAATCGCAACGCGCAATTACGACGATGCAGTATCGGTTGCCACTGAGCTGGCTAATTTAGGCATTAAATCTATCGAACTCTGTGGTGGTTTTGGCCACGTTGGCGCAGCTCGAATTGCCAACGCTGTCGAGGGAAAAGCCACTGTAGGTGTTGTAAGGTTTGATATTCATCCAGGGTTGGATGGCGCGAGTGGTGATAGCATTTTCACCAAATAATAGGATTATTTGTCATGGAAACTCTACAAGATAAAGGTGCTAAGTACCATTTGTTTGGCGATGTCACCACTGAACCATTAACTAAGATAAGGCGAATCATCGCTAATAATGTGGTTGATAGTTGGACTCACATACCCCATGTGACCCATCACGATGAAGTAGATATTAGTGCCATTGAAGCATTACGCCATAAGCTTAACATCGAACATTCGACTGACACTTTGGGTGTTACCGACGAAGAACAGGTACATTTCACATTATTACCGTTCATTTTAAAAGCCACGATTGAAGCATTGAAGCTTTTTCCCGCATTTAATGCGTCGCTCAGTGGCGACGGCGAAATGCTCATTGTTAAGCACTATTACAACCTTGGGATTGCGGTAGACACCTCAAATGGTCTTATCGTTCCGGTAATTAAAAACGTAGACTCACTCACACTAGAGGAGCTGGCCGAAGCATCACAACAATTAGCAGAGCGAACTCGCGCCGGTAAACTAACCTTTGCCGACACAGAAGGGGGCACATTCACGGTGACCAGTTTAGGTCCTATGGGGGGAACAAGCTTTACCCCCATTATTAACATGCCAGAGGTTGCCATTTTAGGAGTATCAAGAGAAATGACCAAGGTTGTGGCTCAAAATGGCAAAATCGTTATTCGCCCTATGTTGCCACTATCGCTGTCCTATGATCATCGTGTTATCGATGGTGCTATGGCTGCACGCTTCATGGCACAGCTAAAACAAAATCTGTCACAAGCGGAGACTTTCTGCTAATGGCATATGACATTAGTGTTAGATCAATAATGGCAGCCCATTAACCTCGAGATATGGGGTTAATGGGTTGCTATTATTCTTTACAAGGTACGCATAAATACATGTCGTTGATTAAACTGGATCTTGGTGAATAATCACTTCGGCATCATCAAATGCCGCTTTAATCGTCAAACCTGCTTTATCTGCTATTTCGTGAGCTTCATGCAACGTTAAATTTCCGGCCAATTCCATGTGCAATTGAATGAATGTGGTTTTACCTGCTTGGCGAGTGCGTAAATCATGAATACCCTTAACACGAGGATCTTGCTTGGCTAACGTTTTAATCATGTCACGAGTCTCGTTGTCTAACTCGCGGTCGAGTAAACTCTGAACCGAACGATAACCTAAACCAAGTGCTTGATTACCAATAAACAACGCAATAAACACCGCAAACAGACCATCGGCCCACCACCAGCCATATTGCGCCAGTATTAATGCGAACAATACCGCAGCATTCAATAACAAGTCAGACTTATAATGCAATGAATCGGCTTCAACCAAAGAACTATTGGTTTTTTTCAAAGCATGTCTTTGCAGCAAAACGAGCGCAAATGTCAGCACTATCGCAATAATAGACACCACTATGCCACTCATCGCATTGGTAACGGGTACTGGATGAATTAACTTTTCGCCGCCATATAACAATAACAATGACGCCGAACCTAAAATAAAGGCCGCTTGAGCTAACGTTGCTAACGGCTCAGCTTTACCATGGCCATAACGATGATCTTTATCCGCGGGAACGATGGCATACCGAATAGCAATAAAGTTAACAATCGAAGCAAGTGCATCTGCAAATGAATCCGTTAATGAGCCCAACATACTGGCCGAGCCCGAATACATCCAAGCAATCAACTTAATCACAATAAGGCACAGCGCTGTGGCCACTGACGCGCGGCTAGCTAATTTGACCCAAAAGTCATATTCAGAAGAGGTACTCATATAAGAATTGTCGGCTCATTTAACTGATGATTTATCTGCTATTACTATAGCAAGTTCATTGCTCGATTAGGATAAAGTTTACTAAAGTAACTACTGGTCTTATGCAAAGTGTGACCATTAGCAAACTTGCATGAATAAAAAAAGCCATTACCCAAAGGTAACGGCTTTTATCTATTTAACCTGATGTTGTATCAGTTAATCATTAACGGCGCGGTTTGTGGCCTTTGCCTAACTTAAATTTATCTTGAAACGTTTGTTGTTGTTCAGGCGTTAATAATTGATAAATCTCGTTTTGCATTTTCAAATGCGTCAACATCTTTTGTAAATGCTTTTGTTGCTGTGCTTCAGCCATTGCAGTTGCTTTTACTTCGTCAAAACCAGCGGTGGTGATTAACGCTAACATTTCGGTACGGTGCTCAACGCGCTGCTCTTTCGTTGGGCGCTCTGGACGGTTAGCTTGATACTTGTCAAAAATGGCTTTTACTTGAACTTTTTGGGCATCAGTTAAGTCCAGCTTACGAAGCATTTTATGCATGCCACCTTTGTGACCATGATGTCTGTCACCTTTAGCGGCAACATTCTCAGTTTTTACAGTGTTATCAGCTGCATCAACTGCATATAACTGGCCAGCTAATAAAGCCGAACTTGCCACTAAGGCAACTAAACTCGTTTTGATGATTGATGATGTTTTCATTGTTAAGTACCTCGGTATGAATGGGATTTATTTTCTGCCTTTGCAGATTTGATACTCAGTTTACCGAATGCAATGTCAATGAGGGTTAAGACTGAGTAAACCTATGTAAAGAACGTTTTCATAGCACTTTAGCGCCAGTAATTCATGATCAAGTTGGCATATTGAATGATAAAAATCCCAGTAATGCGAGCCAGTTAACGTAATTCAGACTTGATCCTTACAGTAATCATATTAGGGCATAAAATCTAACTATTAGCGCTTTAATGGAATACATTATGAACCGATTGATTGGCCAATTACTGTTACTTCTTTGTGTACTGGTATTAGCACCAAGCTCAATAGCCAGTACTACACCCCCAGCAGATGACTCAATTTGGTATACTCAGCAAAACCAGCAGCCAGTAGTTAAACTGCATTTCTTTTGGTCTAAAACCTGCCCTCATTGTCGTGAAGCCCATCCTTTTATTGATGCTCTAGGCGAACGTTTTGACTGGATAGAACTACACGACTACGCCATTAGCGACCCCGGTAATGTCGATAAACTTATGCAAATGGGCCAACACACTGGTGTTGAACCTAAATCAGTACCCTACTTTGCCATTTGTGGTGAGGCCGTTGTTGGCTATAACAGCCATGATGTCACAGGCCGTTTTATCCTAGAACGCTTAGTTAACTGTTACCAACGCCAAGGTGGTAAAGCAGATATTGGTAATAAGCTCGATGATTACTTAGGCGCATCGCCAGTAGTAAGCGCACCATTATTTGAAACCTGTGGTGACACGAGTGACGACCCACAAGCCGAAAGTTCGTGTGGTATGTCGTTTGACCAAGCCAGTGATATTACTCCTATACCGACTGTTCAGCCTGTCGACATTCCACTCATTGGTGCTGTGCATCCTGAAGAAATGTCATTGCCAGTGCTCACCTTAGTACTCGCGGGTGTCGATGCTTTTAATCCCTGCGCATTTTTCGTGTTGCTGTTTTTACTGAGCATTATGGTTAATGCAGGCAGCCGCAAACGTATGTTATTGGTAGGCGGTATTTTTGTATTCTTCTCAGGCTTTATCTACTTTATATTTATGAGCGCCTGGCTTAACTTATTCCAACTACTTGGCGGCGGTGATGGCGGTATCATTATCACTTGTGCGGGGGTATTGGCATTGATTGCGGCCATAGTGAATATAAAAGATTACTTTTACGGCCGTGGCGACGTCAGTCTATCAATGTCAGTTGAAAATCGTGGCTCGCTGATTAAACGTATGGGCAAATTATCTAAAGCCAGCTCGTTACCAACAATGATTTTAGGCTCAACGATTCTGGCTATTTTAGCTAACACCTATGAACTGCTTTGCACCGCAGGTTTCCCAATGATTTACACCTCTGTGTTGTCATTATCAGATCTCGATACCATGCAGCGTTACTTATACCTCATCGCTTATAATGTGGTTTACGTTATCCCACTTGCCGCTATTGTGATTGTATTTTCAATGACGCTAGGTAAACGCAAACTCACTGAAAAAGAAGGCGAAGTACTTAAACTGATGTCAGGTATCATGATGTTAGGTTTAGGCAGCATGTTAGTGTTTAACCCTAACTCACTGCAAAATGCAGTCTTTTCAGTAGGCCTAATTCTGGGGTCGATTGTACTGACCTTTATCATTGCCAAGATTAAACGCTACATCGTGCAAAATAGAGCAGGGTAAATGTAAAACTGTGCAATGTTGATATGATTTAATCTTGGCATAAGATAAGCTTAATTGATCGAAAAATCTGTATGTTAGCTTCAACATACAGATTTTCTTTGTGCCAGAGGACAGTTATGAATCGCATTTTACTTATCGACGATGATATTGGTTTATCCGATCTACTCAGCCAATTACTTGAGTTAGAAGGGTTTGCTTTAACCCAAGCTTACGATGGTGAGCAAGGGCTGATGATGGCGCAACAGCTAGAGTTCGATTTAATCCTCCTTGACGTTATGCTGCCTAAACTCAATGGTTTTGAAGTATTGCGTGCTTTACGTCAACGCAAGCAAACACCTGTATTGATGCTAACCGCACGCGGTGATGAAATTGACCGGGTTGTCGGCCTTGAAATTGGTGCCGATGACTACTTGCCAAAACCCTTTAATGACCGCGAGTTAGTGGCTCGAATTAGGGCCATATTACGTAGAGCACAAACGACACAACAAGATAACCAAGCCAATGAAATGATGCAGTTTGGTGATTTACGTCTCGACCCTACCCGTCAAGAAACCTATTGTAATGAGCAACTGATCATTCTCACTGGCACCGAATTTTCACTGCTGTTTCATTTAATCGAAAAATCGGGTGAGCTGGTCACCAAAGAATCATTAAGCGAAAACGTATTAGGCAAAAAACTAATGCCATTTGATCGTAGCTTAGATATGCATTTGTCTAACTTACGCAAAAAACTACCAGAGCGCCAAGACGGCCGTCCACGCGTCAAAACCCTGCGCGGTAAAGGCTATATTTGGATACCGTGATGCTAAAAAATAATCCATTTAACAGGCTGTTTTTTAAATTATTGTTAGGTTTTTGGCTATGCAGCTCATTGATTATTGCACTTGTGTCTTTATTGCCATTACTGCAACAAAGTCATGATCGTTCACCGCTCCCCCCTAGCCTTGAGCATGTGCTAAAAAACGTTGCCGAACGGATACAACAGCAACCTCAATTGCTCGAAGGTAAAAACCTTCAACGTCTGCACCGTAGTCGCAATAAGGAAGGTGGTCGTAACCATAATGGCGGCCCACTGCGTTTATATTTAACCGATGGCGAAGGCCAAGTATTAAACACCAAACATGTCTCGCGTGGATTTAGACGTTTTCAACTCATGGCAGAAGAAGCAGACCAGCCAATTAGTCATCAATTTAGAGATGAGCTTATTTTTGGTCCCTATTCTTTTGAGGTCAACGGCAAACCATATCAATTGTTTGGTCGTTTCCCCGATAATCACCCTCGGCCGTGGTTCTTCTTCTTTGCCGACAATAAATTACTTACCGCAGGCCTAGCCATTTTACTATCGGGTCTATTATGCGGTTTGCTCGCATGGTATTTGAGTAAACCATTACGTTCACTAAAGCACAGTGCCAATGCCCTCGCTAGAGGTGATTTATCTAGCAGAGTCGATGCCGCTACCGCAAATCGTCGTGATGAAATGGGCCAATTGGCACAGGCTTTTAATGGTATGGCCGATGCCGTACAAACCATGATTAACAATCAGCAAAGATTAATGGGCGACATATCTCATGAACTGCGCACGCCACTCACTAGGCTGCAATTAGCCTTGGCCTTAGGCCGTAAAAAAGGTCAACAAAGTGAAGAGCTAGAACGTATCGGCTATGAAGCACTACAACTTGAAGCGCTAATAAGCGAATTGCTCACCCTATCTCGGGTAAGCCTGGCCAGCCATGAAAATAAAATAGTGCTCGAATTAGCTGAATCTTTAAGCCAAGTGTTAGATGACGCCGAATTTGAAGCTGAGCAGCAAGGAAAAATTTTAAAGATTGATATACCAGAGTCGCTGCAACTACCTCTACACCCAAAGACACTCTCACGCGCCATAGAAAATCTGCTGCGTAATGCAATTTGCTATGCCAATAGCCAGATAATCATTCGTGCAGCCCAAGTTGGCAAACACATATTAATTACAGTGGAAGACGACGGTCCAGGTATAGATCCAAAAGAGCTCGAAGCTATTTTTAAGCCTTTCTATCGCCCTGATACTGCCAGAGACAGGCAAAGCGGCGGTTGGGGTTTAGGCTTGGCAATTACCCAAGCTGCGATTACATTACACCAAGGCAGCATTGTGGCAGAAAACCTGATTAGCCCAACAGGAAAGCGCCAAGGCCTTAAGCTCAGTATCAGTTTACCGATAAGCTAGGCGAGCCAAAACACCAAAAATTGAACGTGGTGCATTCTAATAAGACTGAATACAGGCATTATTCAGAAACCCCTGCACATGTAGCGAACAAGCAAGTATCAGTAATAGCTAGCTCAACTTCATAAGATCACACAGCGGTATTAAGCATGTAAACATTTCAATGATCAACATGTCATTACTCGGTAAAAATGACTCCTAACTGGTAACATTTTCCGATTATGGCAAGCGGCCTGAGCCGCTTCACCATTAGGCATAATAATCTTGGCAGCCACTAGCGCTTAGCAATTACCCATACCGCGTGCACTATCCCAGGTATGTAGCCTAGCAAGGTTAAAATTATATTTAATAATAAGGTCTTACTTAGTCCAACTTGCAAAAACACCCCTAGTGGTGGCAGTAAAATTGCGATTAAAATACGTAATAAATCCATGACTTTCTCCCTTTTTAATGTGCTGAGGTTAACAGATAACCCAGCGTATATTAGCTGACTTGCATTTATTGTCATAAAATATATAGCAATTATCTGACCACTTTTCCCCGTGTTGCTGCCATTGACCTTAATGAACATCGATTTTTAAGCAACAACAAAACCACATATATTAGCTTTTTGGTATGTCTTAAATTGACAAAAATCCCTTTTTACATCGCCCAATATCCTAAAAGATAGTGCTCACAACCTTTGGTGCCTGTGAAGATTGTTTGCTAATATTGAGTAATGACAGGCTAGTACCTTGCGGATAATCTTATGATTTGTCGATTTTTGTTAAACAGCTTTCCTCGCAGCAACCAGCGATCATCCTCAAGGTTAAATCGATGGATTCTACTATGGAGTTTAGTTATTGCTGTTGTTTGCCTTACCAGCTTTGTGCCTACTTACGCCCAAGCAGCGCCTTCGCATAACACAGTGAAGCAACTCATACAGATTAACGACCCAAACAGCGTCATAGACATTGAAATACAAGGCTCTGTCGTCAATCTAAACGGCTCCGTCACTGAGCAAGCAAGTAAAGATCGCATACTTCAAACCATAGCCGCCTTACCGGGTGTGACTCAGGTTGTGGATAATATTCACTTGCAATCTATTGAGCCCTTATCTTTAGCTCCCCTGAAGCAAGATGCTGAGCAATTTTGGGACAAAGCCTTACTCTATTTACCGCGTTTGGCTTTAGGGCTATCGATTTTTTTACTCCTATTTTGGCTTTCACATCCTTTAGCTCGCTTATTGATTAGTCCCTTAGCTTGGGTGACAAAAAGTGAGTTGATCCGTTTAGTGATGCAGCGCAGCATCAGTGTATTGATCATCTTATTGGGACTGTATATATTTTTGCGCCTCGCTGGCCTAACGCAGTTTGCGGTCGCGATTATTAGCAGCACTGGTGTCATCGGTCTGATTTTAGGTTTTGCCTTTAAAGACATCGCCGAAAACTTTATTTCCAGCTTACTGCTCAGTGTGCAGCGTCCGTTCAAATTAGGTGATGTCATATCCGTTGAAGGGAATTTGGGGGTGGTAAAGCAAGTTACAGCAAGGGCTACCACGTTAGTCGACTATGACGGAAATCATATCCAAATCCCCAATTCCACTATCTATAAAAACGTGATTAAAAATCTTACCGCCAACCCGAGAATGCGTGGCCACTTTGTCATTGGCATTGGTTACGATGCAAGTATCCGGAAGGCTCAGGACATTGCTATGGAAATCATGACTGATCATCACGGCGTACTCGCAGATCCCGAGCCGCAGGTGCTGATAAAAAACCTTGGTCCATCGACGGTAAATCTACAAGTGTATTTTTGGGTCAATGCTGAAACTCACAGTGTTCCAAAAGTGGCTTCAATTTTAATGCGCTTGCTGGTGCGCGCTTATGAAGCGAATCAGATAAGCTTACCTGACGACGCCCGCGAACGCATTTTCCCTCAAGGGATACAAATCGTAACAAACGGACATAAGCAAAGTGAAGCATCTCAGAATGCGATACCAAGCACTGAACACAATACTGAGAAAACCCAAGAACCATTAGAAGAAGTCCATGATGAAGCTAGCGATGATATCAGCAGCGATACCGATGATATACGTCAACAGGCAGCACAATCACGAGATCCAGAAAGTGGCGTCAATATTATCTAAACGCTTATGCCGGTAGATAAATAAACGTGGCCGTTTTACTTTTCCATATACTAACGATACCGTTAATGCATTAACGAAGTGGCCTGTATTTTATGAGACTGTTACAACCTATGCACAAGTCTCTATTAAAAATTATCATCAGTGCTGTATCGCCCATTTTGATAATGTCAGCATTGATAACGTCTCGCAGTCAATCCTTGCTTAAGGTATAATTCGCCACTCTTTTTATGCTTCGTACCTAAGGTTGCTATGTTTCATATTGCCCTTTATGAACCCGAAATCGCTCCAAATACCGGAAACATCATTCGTCTATGCGCCAACAATGGCTCGCAGTTACATTTGATTGAGCCGTTAGGTTTTGATCTCGAAGAAAAGAAATTACGTCGCGCGGGACTCGATTATTCGGATCTTACCAGTGTGACTCGCCATAAAAATTATGCTGCTTTTTTAGAGGCTATGGCAGGAAAACGTATTATTGCCTGTACGACAAAAGGCAGTCGCCCTCATACGCAAATTGCTTTCCAAGAAAACGATGTACTGTTATTTGGCCCCGAAACCCGTGGATTACCAATGGATATTATTGATGCGACGCCACTTGCGCAGCGCTTACGTATCCCAATGACCGCCAATAGCCGCAGCTTAAACTTATCCAATTCTGTCGCCATTATTAGCTATGAAGCATGGCGTCAACTGGGTTTTGCAGGCGCTGAATAATGAAAAAGACGCTATCACCTGAAACCCAACAAAATGCTTTAGCCATTGCCAAAGCAACCCAAAAACCTGGGCAAGTTAAAGAACAAACTAAGCTAATTGCTGCGGGCGTTGAAAAGGGGATTGCTGAATACAAAAAACGTGAGAAGGCTAAAGCTCGCGAACGAGATAAAGCCCGTAAACAGCAGCAAAAATCTAAAAGTGCGACAAGCTCAAATAATGACGATTCCGATACGTCCTACATTGAACCAGAGAGCCAATTTAACCCTTTAACATGGTCGTTGCTGGGGTTACTGCTATTGAGTTGGGCATTGTTTGCCGCTTACTTGTTTTATCGCTAAACCCTGTGGGTGTTGAGAAGTATTCATTTTATTCTGTCGGCAGAGTATTCTTTGCCGACAGTTTAAGCAGGCTAATAGCTCGAATGACTTGATACTGCTCACTGTCGTCATCCAAATAGTGCGCACTTTGCTGCCACTGCCAGCCTTTTGTGGACGGTTTGGTATCACTCATCATGGGGTCGAACTGCAATTGTACTAATGCCGGACGTTGATTGATTTCTCCCTTGCCTAAAAATGAGTAACTGCCCGCTTGTTCATAAAGCGTTAACTGCTGCGATATGTCATCGGTAACGCCATTGGCATACACCAATAAAATATGATCTTGTTGTTGCCTAAACCACCAGGTTTCACTGTTCGAAAAGCGACTACCACGGCTAACACTAATGTATAAATTACGTTTATCTGCCGAGCACATCACCGAAGTGCTTACCTGCTTCGGCGCCACATTCGGATTGGCGGCACTGCCCTGCCACTCACCCGCTAGTTGACTACAAAATGAATCCAAGGTTACTTTCGCAGCATAAGATGACGTTGAATGTGTCAGTAACAACATCGCCGTTAGCAGTAATATAAATCGGCATGTATGTATCATTAACCATCCTCTTATCAAAATAGCATTTAACAGATATCAAGCTCAACATAAGCAATTGTACCTGCATCTATTCTGGCTTAGCGACCTAATAGAATCACTGAATGACTCCATAATATCTAGCCATAAAAAATGGCCCACTTATGTGAGCCATCATACGATACTACAGTGCCATTAACTGACTAAATCATTAACTGAATAAGTCATTAACCCAATAAGCAATTAATCCACTAATAACTACTGCCCAAAACCCGTCGCAGTGATATCAACTTTAGTCACTTCACCATATTGCGCCGCAATATCAGCGATTTTTTCAGCGTTACCTATCAACACAAACTGTAAGTTTTGTTGTGGGAAATATTGCTTAATCAAACGTTGAGTTTCAGCAAGAGTAAGTCCATCCACTTTAGCTTGAAATTGATTAATAAAATCATCATTAAAGCCATACAGATACATGTCAGACAATAAACCAGCTAATTGCCCACTAGTTTCATACTTAGGTGGGAACTGGCCTTTAACATAGGCTTTCGCAGAATCTAAAGTGGTTTGATCAATGCCCTTTTCCCATAAACGAGCATAGGTTTTTAACGCTAAATCAATGGCTTCTTTAGTTGTCGATGACTTAGTAAAAGTACTGATTTGGAATACCCCAGATTGAGCATAAGGGCTAAAACCAGAACGGGCACCGTAAGTTAATCCAGCGTTGACGCGTAATTCATCATTTAACCATGAAGTAAAACGACCACCTAAAATGGTGTTCACTACGGTTAACCCAACATAGTCTGGATTGTCGTAACGGATCCCCACACCACCAATTAAAAAGGTGGTTTCAATTGCGTCAGGCTTGTCGACCAACAGTACATGAGGTTGGGTTAATGTTGGTAAATGTTGGCTTAAATCTGGCTGAGCCACGGTTTCAGTGGTCTGCCAATCACCAAAGGCTTTATTCAGTTTAGCGGTCATGTCGGCAACATCAAAATCGCCCACCACGTTAATGGTCATGTTGCTTGGTTGATAGTAGCCTTTATGAAAAGCGCGTAACTCCTCAACAGAAAGTTTAGCTATGGTGTCACTATTGCCTGATACCGGATTGGCATAAGGATGATCACCAAAGACTAACTTATTGAAGTAGCGACCAATCACTGCACGAGGACTTTCTTTTTGCTGTGATAAACCAACAATTTCGCGCTGTTTTAGTTTATCAAATTCAGCGCTATCAAAGTCTGGTTGGCGCAATACGTGGCTAAAAATATCGAGCACGGTATCAACATCTTTGCTCATCATATTGGCACGAATATAACTACCCTCTAAATCAGCGTTGGTGTCTATGCTGGCACCCATAAAATCTAACTGCTGCTCGATGTCGGCCTTAGATTGACCCGCTGCACCCAACATTAAACTTTGTGAGGTGATATAAGCCATACCCGAGGTAATATCATTGACTGCACCGGCTCTTACTACGGCATCAATGGTCACTAATGGCACTTCTTTTTGCACCATCAGCTTAACCTTTAAGCCATTGTCTAAGGTAACCGATTGATAGCTTGGCATAACAAAACTAGCGGTGACAGAGTCGGCTGTATCGGCGGTAGTTTTTTGAGTGGTCGCACAACCACTTATTCCAATGCTACACGCTAATGCAATTGCTGATAACGATAGCTTAATACGTGTGTGAGTTACGGTTTTCATTTGTCTGACTCCTCAGTAGCAGCGAGCACACCGACAGTTCGATTCGCTTTAATTAAATAGGTTTGCGCCACACGTTGAATATCAGCTGGAGTGACCTTATTATAGGATTCTGGGGCGTTAAACAGTTTTGCATAGTCGCCAAAATACAGCTCGTATGTGCCTAAAGTATTGGCTTTACCATTAATGGTTTCCATAGTGCGGTAAAAGCCCATTAACTTAATATTTTTAACTTTTTCAAGTTCTTGCTGAGTCACACCTTTGTCGGTAATAAGATCAATCTGCTCAATGAGGGCTTTTTCTAAAGTCTCGGCGCTGACTCCCGCATTCGCTACACCCAAAATATAAAATAAGTTAGGGTCGAACGACATCGGCATATACGTGTCTGCAGCCACGGCCAATTGCTTATCAACTAAGGCCTGATAAAAGCGTGAGCTATTGCCTTCACTTAACATCGACGTTAATAAATCCAATGCATAGTAATCGGCATGACTAGTTGCAGGTACATGATAAGCCAACATAATGTTTGGCGTACTTACCGATTCTTTTTTAACAAATACCCGACGTTCACCATTTTGTTGCGGTTCAACTGTACGTACGGCTTTCGGTGGAGCTTGAGCTGGAATTGGTGCAAAATACTGATTAGCCAAGGCTTTCACTTCGGCTAGCTTCACATCACCGGTAATCACCACTAGCGCATTGTTAGGGGCGTAGTAGGTTTTATGGTATTGCTGTAAGTCTGCTAATGTCCAAGCGGCAATGTCCGACTCATAACCAATCACCGACCAGCTATATGGATGCGCCGCAAAGGCGACACTTTTAAGCGCTTCTTGAATAGTACGCCAGTTGGAGTTTTCAAGCCCTGTGGTACGCTCTGACTGCACCACGCCGCGCTCACTCTCAACCATTTCAGGGTTGATGTCTAAATTGGCGATGCGGTCTGCTTCTAAATCAAAAATAGTTTCTAGACCATTGGCTGGAAACCAGTCGGTATATACCGTTAAATCTTCACTGGTATAAGCGTTGTTGGCGCCACCAGCCGCTTCCATCGTACGGTCAAACATTTTAGGGCCAAACTTTTTAGAACCATTAAACATCATGTGTTCAAAAAAGTGCGAAATACCGGTAATACCAGGTACTTCATTGCGCGAACCCACTTTCCAAAAAATGTACATATTGGCATTAGGGATAGAACTATCCTCCAACACCATAATCTTCATGCCATTATCTAAGGTAAAACTATTAATATCTTCAGCTTGTGTCGCTGACACATTAGGCGCACTCAGTACGCCTAATGTCATCAGCAACGCCATTATCTTGCGGGTCATATCTCGCTCCTTTTGAGCTATCGTCCAATGGTTTATTAAAATGGATTATTAAAATTAGTTTTTAAATAGGGTTATTGTGCCGCGCTTAATGCTGTTAAAGCAATTTGGGTCATGGTTTGTACGCCAACCTTAAGGGCACTTTCATCAACATAAAATGCCGGAGAGTGATTACTGGCGACGTTATTGATATCTTGGTCAGCAGGAGTCACTCCTAAGAAAAAGAACATCCCAGGTGTTTCTAATGCGTAATAAGAAAAGTCTTCCGCACCGGTTATCAGTCCTGGCTCAATCAACATATTGTCACCCACTACAGAGGCGATAACCGGGCGCATTTTACTGACTAACTCTGGGTTGTTAACCGTAACCGGATAACCAGGTTGGATCACGGTTACTGCAGTGGCGCCAACTGTTTTAGCGGCATTAGCTGCCACTTCGGCCAATTTAACCTTAATGTCGGCGCGCATATCTTGATCGAAAGTACGAATAGTACCGATAAGCTCTACTTCATCAGGAATAATATTCGATCGAATACCACCATTAATGGCCCCAAAACTCACTACGGCGGGTGCTTTGGTAATATCCACCTGACGACTAATAATGGTTTGTACACTATTAATAATTTGTGCCGAGGCCACGATAGGATCAACACCACTCCAAGGACGTGAGCCATGGGTTTGCTTGCCCATCACTTTAATCGTAAATGAGTCTTCACTCGCCATTGCAGGGCCGGATCGTAGACCAATCATACCTGTAGGCATGCTTGAAGTAACATGCATACCAAACACTTGCTCAGGCTTGCGCTTAGCAAATAAGCCTTGTTTGAGCATTAACTCTGCACCGCCTTGTTCACCCTCTGGCGCGCCTTCCTCTGCAGGCTGAAAGATAAACATTACATCACCGGCTAGGCTGTCTTTTACTTTTACGAGGTTTTCAGCCACGCCCATCAGCATGGCCACATGGGTATCATGACCGCACGCGTGCATCACACCTACTGTTTGATTTCGATAAGTGTCAGTTACTTTAGAGGCAAAAGGTAAATCAACCACTTCGGTAACGGGCAGCGCATCCATATCAGCGCGTAAACCAATTAATGGCCCAGGCTTGCCGCCTTTTAGTATGGCGACCACACCGGTATGAGCAATACCCGTCTGCACTTCAAGTCCGAGCGATTTAAGATGTTTCTCAATCACTTTACTGGTGCGAAATTCACGATTAGATAATTCAGGGTGTTGGTGTAAGTCGCGGCGCCATGCAATGACTTTGCTTTCAACTTGAGCGGTTAGCTCTGCAGCATTAGGCACACTAGCCACAGCTGTAGTGCTATAAACACTGGTGGCAAAGATACTTGAAAGCAGTAAAGCAACAGACGTCAGGCGCATGTTCATTCCATTTATTATAATAATTAGTGCAACAAAACTACCTTGAAATGGCACTTTTGTTAAATTTTTTACCGATTTGCTAACAAGTCAATTGTATCTATTTATTAACAACCAACACTCGCGACTATGCTGGCGACGTTGGAATGTGAAAAAACACCACATCGCTGTCGATAATTTCAAGCTGCCAACTGTGCTGTAATGCTAGCCACTGAAAGGTTTCTATCGAGTAGAAATTGATATGAGTGGGATCGATTTTATAATACCAATTGTTAAACTTATCTAAGCTGGGTAAGTGTTTGGTCATTACCGCTAATATGCCGCCAGGCAACAGTAATGCGCTTAATTGCACCATCAGCGCCTGCGCATTGGCAATGTGCTCTATCACTTCAGTTAAGCAGACAAAATCATATTTTTGAGAGAGAGCTAGAGTATCTGGGTGATAAAATAAATCATAATTAACCACCTTAATGCCTTGCGCTACAGCCATTTGGCTTAATACAGCACCTTCGCCGCAGCCAAAATCTAACCCTATTGCATCGGGTTTAATACGGGCGATTAATGGCGTTAAAGTACGAGATAAAAATTGTTGATAACCCACATCGGCAACGTCATTATTGTGGCAATCATAATGAGCTTTTTCTGCTATTTCATCTAAATAAAATGCTGCAGGAACCGATACCAAAAAACATTGCGGACAACGGACATAGGAACGACTTTTATCTTGAGAAAAAGCAGCTGTTTCATGGTGACACAAAGGACAAGACGACAAAGCGAACTCCAAAATAAACCGAATGGGTCAATCAACAGCAAGACTAGTCAGACTGAGCTGGCTCTATACTGGTGTCTTTAGGGATTTTACGGGTTTGAGTAGCGGCCTCTTGCGCCTGTTGTAAATACTTTTGCTGACGGGTTAAACGCTCATCCGATTGAGCACGGGCTTTTTCGAGCTGCTGCGCTTCCCAGTCATTTGGCTGTGGCTTAGCTAACTCTTTTTGTTCACGTTCTGAGGTAGCCTTGGCTGCCTCACGTGCTTTTTGCAATTGCGTTTGCTCAAGCTCAGCCGACTCTTGTCGTGCTTGCTCTCCCTTTTCAGTCAAGGTCATTTTTTTATGTGGCTTATCAGTAGCTACTGTAAAAAATGCCAATGTACTCGCCGTAACGAGCAAAATAACTGAGCTTATCAGCCGATGTTTCATGTTGCCTATCCTTTGATTTTATCGCCGTTATAACGCTCACGAACCAGAGCAGGCATAGCCGTTAACTTATGTTGCACCATTGCGTTAAACACTGCAAATATTGGCGCGATATCAGCCGCGGGATTTAACGCAATCAACGTGTGGGCAACCGCTTCCAGAGTCGACAAGCTGTCGCTACGTTTCGCTTTACGAATGATATATTGCGACTCATCTTCACATTCTAGATGCAATGACGGGTAATTAACCTGAACTCGGGATAAAAAATTGAACTAATCGCCCTCTTCGTGATCAGATCTTTCGACCAAGAAGGAACCAATCACGCAGAGGGCTTATGAATAATTTAGTGGATATATTTTGTGATG
>NZ_JACJFI010000330.1 GCF_014164505.1 Shewanella sp. SG41-4
GCAAGCTTTAGGCACTAATCCCATTAAAACAGACAAAAAAGACGTAGGAGAAGTCAATGTCGCAATTGAGATAGCTGGCATCAGTATTTCTCCTGGAATGATGATCTACGCTGATTTAAATGGTGTTGCTGTCAGTCGGCAGGCACTGGATTTAGCTATTTTGGCTTAAAATAGCGACAGACAAGGAAGCAATAATGAAAGTAGTAAAGTGGTTGTTAGCGATAATGCTAACCTTAGTGGTAGGTGTAACCGTCTATCTCACAATGTTTTTCGATTTAAATAATTTTAAACCGCAAATTGTCGATGCCGTCAAAAAACAAACTGGTCGTGATTTGCAAATCAGCCAAGATTTAAGTTGGAGTGTGTTTCCATCTTTAGGCATTAAACTTGGAGGCATTTCACTATCGAATCCTGATGGGTTTACGCCGGCTTCGATGATTGATGTTAATGAGGCCGTGGCCAATGTCGCGTTGATGCCTTTATTTAGCCAACAAATTGAAGTTGATTTATTAAAGCTTGATGGATTAACACTCAACTTAGTCACTCAAAAAAACGGCAAAACAAGTTTTGATGGTTTGTCGGCTGAAACAGTGGCAGAAAAACCACAATCAACCTCAAGCAATTCAGAGGTGATGTCTTTACAGACGTTAGATATTGGCGGTATTGAACTTACCAATACGAATATCAATATTATTGATATGGCCAGCAATACGACTCAAACCTTTAGCTTAAAAAGTTTTACTTTAGGACAGTTCAGCCTAGATAAATTCGCTGATTTTGCTTACGAGTTTTCAGCGACACTGCCTGATATGCAGTTAGCTTCATCAGGGCAAGGTAAAGTTAAAATCGACCAAACATTAACACATGTCACTATTAATGATTTTGACATGGTACATAAAGCCCAAGGCGATAGCTTACCAGGCAAAAAGGTTACCGCGGAACTGAGTACTCAAATGACAATGTCATTGGATGCAAAAACCATTGAGCTGCAATTGACTAAAATGTCAGCTATGGACTTAGCAGCCACTGGCGACATTAAGGTCGACTATGGTAATAGTATTCCTAAAATTGTAATGAACCTTGATGTTGGCGATATTGATGTAGATGCATTACTGCCACAGCAAGAGGGCGATGCTAAAGACACTGAAGTAAAATCAGAAACTGCACCAAGCCAAGAACCTGATTTGACAGCACTAAAAACTGTTGATTTAACTCTAAAATTAACCGCAAAATCAATTAAAGTCAGTAATATGCTAACGGAAAATTGGCAAATGAAAATGGCGATTAATAAAGGTGTATTAACGTTATCGTCGCTCACTGCTGATTTGTCTGAAGGTAAGTTAGCACTTAGCGCTAAACTTGATGGACGCAAAGCGGTACCAACTTATGAGTTTGATAACACCTTAACTGGGGTGAAAATTCGTCCGTTATTAACGGATGCTGCTGAAGTCGATTTACTTTCTGGAATTGCAAGCTTTGACGTTAAAGGCAGTGGCGCCAGTTTGATTCCAGCTAACCTGAAAAACAATCTTATTGCAGTGGGTAAGTTTGAAGTTGCTGATGGCTCGCTGTATGGGGTTAACATTCCACAGATGATCCGTGGCGCACAGCAAAAGTTGAAAGGTGATTTGTCGACGGCTAAGAAAGAAGAGTTGAAAACTGATTTTACCAGTTTGACCGGTAGTTTTACGATGAAAGATGCTGTTGTGACTAACCCTGATTTAGCCATGGCCTCACCGTTGATTCGTTTAAATGGCAAAGGTACGGCAAACATTACTACAGAAGCGTTGGATTACACCTTAACGACGAGTGTAGTGGGGTCATTAACCGGACAAGGCGAAGCTGTTGATGAGTCACTTAAAGGTATCGACATTCCGTTAACTATCAAAGGTACATTCCAAGAGCCTAAGTTTGGTATTGACACTAAAGCGTTACTGGAAGGCCAATTTAAAGATGAAGCTGATAAAGCTAAAGAAAAGTTAAAGGAAGGGTTGTTTAAAAAACTTGGAATCTAGTCATTCATTAATGACACGGGCTGTAGGTGATTCGATATGAATGCTACAGCCTTGTTCAAAGCAACTTCAGTTACAGTTATATGTTTTGTAGTTAACTAAGCTAAAAATGGATAAGTAATCTACTGTCATGGCACTTGCTGTAATGACACCTGTTACAATGGCACTTGCTATAATGGCACTATGCGCAGTGTAATAAGGTTTTTCACGCTGTGAATCGGTTGATTCATTAATGCTAATCTTATGCTATAAAAAACGGACAAGTGATAACTTGTCCGTTTTTATTTGCTGAAATTAACTCAGTGGTTAACTCCTACCAATATCTATTTTAACCTCTACTCAGTAACAATGCCTTATTGGCAGAGCTAATTAGCTATTGGTCACAATCAGTTTCAATATCTGTCCTGGTTGGATCAATTTACTGTTTTGTAAACTGTTCCATTCGATTAACTCAGCAACGGTAACCTTGTATTTAAGTGCTATACGGGCTAAAGAGTCACCTGATTGTACGCGATAATTAACTGTTTTCTCATTGCTTGCAGTACTAGCAACGACTTCATTTGGATATATGACTAATGATTTACCGATGGTTAACGTGGATTGTTTTTTAAGATTATTCCACTTCATTAATTGTGCGATAGTCACTTGTTGTGACTGCGCTACCTTCCATAATGAATCACCAGATTTAATGGTATAAGATTGCTTATTGGAGCTAGATTTAACCACTGCTCTGCGGGCCAATACTTGGTCTGCTGTCATGCTTGCTAAATCAGGATCTTTTGCCGCTACAGGAATAATCAAAAAGCGACCAGCAATAATATTATTGCCTTTAATACCGTTGCTGCTTCTTATTAGCGGTGCAGAGGTTTCAAATTGATCGGCAATTTTATTGATGTTGTCACCAGACTTAATTTTATAACGAACCCAATTAATACGGGAGTCTGGTTCAATAGTGGCTAATGCTCGTTTAAATGATGCCGCTTTATCACTAGGCACAATCAATTGATGTGGACCTTGTGGGGCAGTTGCCCAGCGCTTTAAACCTGGATTAATCGCTTTTAAATCATTTATATCAATTTGAGCCAAATCAGCCGCTAAGTTCATGTCGAGTTGGCTTTCAATATTGACTACCTCTATTTGAGGTGAATTATCAATAGGGATTAAATTGATGCCGTACTTATCAGCATGTTTAATGACATCGGCCAATGCTAATAACTGGGGTACATAGTGAGCCGTTTCTCTTGGTAGCGATAATGACCAAAAATCTGTCGATTTTCCGCGTGCTTGGTTATGTTTTATTGCATTGAATATTCGGCCTTCACCTGAGTTATAAGCGGCAATACTGTATAACCAATTTTGATCCATTTTGGCATAAAGGTATTCCATTAAATCTAAAGCAGCTTTTGTTGAAGAGGCAACATCACGGCGACCGTCGTACCACCAATTTGTCTTAACGCCGAACGACATAGCCGTTGGTGCGGTTAATTGCCATAACCCCGACGCATCACCCGGCGAATAGGCGAGTGGGTCAAAACCACTTTCGACAATAGGCAACAATGCCAGTTCTAAAGGTAAACCGCGTTTTTTCAACTGTGCGACACAAATGCTGCAATCGTTAACCAAGTTGGCAAATTTACCCGACCAAACCCAAGTTTTTTGTGCTCACGAATATACTCAATCTAATCTCGATTTCGCCTTACATGTCACACCCAATAATT
>NZ_JACJFI010000331.1 GCF_014164505.1 Shewanella sp. SG41-4
AACTTTTTAGGTTGTGAGACACCAAACAGTTGGGTTGAACAAGCTAAACAACCTGAACAACTCAATGCATTGCTAATTGACCATTGCAACTGTGAGCTTAAAGCTGCGCAAACTGCGATGTTAATGATCCGCAAATATGCGATTGATCAAAGTAGTTCACATCTATTAAAGACCTGGGCAAAGCCTTATGAGGATTTCGTTTATCAACAAGATCGTAATGCCCACGAGTTTTTGGCTCGCGATAGTAAAAAGAACGATATCACTAGTGAATTAGTCGTCAATGAGAGCCTCACTAATAGCAGTGATTTAATGAGTAAAATGGTGCGTTTGATCAAAGAAGAGTTTCATCACTTTGAGCAAGTTTTACAGATTATGACAACGCGCGGTATTGATTACAGTAATATTCGTGCTGGTCGGTACGCCAAGCAGTTAATTTCACATGTGCGGACTCATGAGCCGCTTACGTTAATTGATAAGTTAATTATTGGCGCGTTTATTGAAGCGCGTTCATGTGAGCGATTTGCTAAACTTGCGCCGCACTTAGATGATGAACTCGCTAAGTTTTACACTTCATTACTTCGTTCAGAAGCTCGGCATTTTCAAGACTATTTGGTTCTTGCAGAAGATATTGCAGGCAAAGATATCAGTGAACGTATTCATTATTTTCGCGAAAAAGAGATGGCGTTAATTTTGACAGAAGATAGCGAGTTTCGTTTTCACAGTGGAATACCAACGCAATAATCAACAATTGTGCTGTATAAACCAATACTCACTGTTGATATCAATGCTGATACCTTCAAGTGAGTCTAGTTTGTTTCGGAAAAGGGTAATGTTACTAATTCACAACCTTTATCACTGACTTTTAGCACGCTGCCTTGAGTATACCAATCACCGACCACAACACGTTGTTCTTGAGCTGTGAGTTGATGAATCGCTGGGCGATGAGTATGACCATGGATCATTCTCTGACAACCAGTACGTGCCAGTAGCGCGGTTACCGCACTTGGCTCAACATCCATAATTTCGTAATGTTTTTGCTGATTACCTTGAACACTTTTTTGACGAATTTTTGCTGCAATGTTTAAACGTGTTTTTTTAGGTAGATGAGAATAAACCCAGCGCACTATATCAAGACTTCGAAAGCGTCTGAATCGCTGATAAGCAATATCAAGAGTACAAAGGCTATCACCGTGCAAAATAACGGTGTTAACACCGTACAAGTTGGTACAGTACACTTCAGGTAATATTTTCATGCCCGCTCGTAGGCAAAATTGTTTGCCAACCATAAAGTCACGATTACCATGAGTAAAATATACAGGTATTGAATTCGATACTGTTTTGATTGCTTCTGCGATGGCAATGGTAAAGGGTTCTGCAATATCATCACCCATCCAAACTTCGAATAGATCGCCGATGATATAAAGCGCTTCAGTATTGTCTAAACCATGGTTTAGAAAATAGATGAAGGCTTGTGTAATATCTGGGCGATCTGCACTTAAGTGCAAATCGCCTACAAAGATTGTTTTTTTCAAAATTACGCTTTAACGCTAACGCTTTTGATCACAATGGCTTCTAATGGAACATCTTGATGCATACCATTATTACCAGTGGCAACATTTTTGATTGTTTCAATAATGTCTAAGCCTTCAACCACTTCACCAAATACACAATAACCCCAGCCCTGTGAAGTTTCTGATTTAAAATCAAGGAAAGTATTGTCTTTTACGTTAACGAAAAACTGTGCTGTTGCTGAGTGCGGATCAGAAGTGCGTGCCATGGCAACAGTGCCTTTACGGTTAGATAAACCATTGTTGGCTTCATTTTTGATTGATGCTTTAACACTTTTCTGGCTCATATCTTCAGTGAAACCACCACCTTGGATCATAAAACCGTCAATAACACGGTGAAAAATAGTACCCTCGAAAAAACCATCTTCAACATACTGCATAAAGTTAGCCGCGGTAATTGGCGCTTTTTCTTCATTTAGCTGTAAAGTAATATCGCCCATATTGGTATGTAAAGTAATCATGTTGTCTCACTTGAAAATAATAATTTGCGCGATTCTAACTTATCTTAACTGCCGCATAAAGTGCAGTGTTCAAAACAGGTGACATCATGCTAAACTCAGCGATAACATTTCCCGTTATAAATTAGTGTAAAAGAGAACAATCGATGTTAAAGATTTACAATAGTATTAGCCGTGAGAAACAAGAATTTAAACCAATAAATCCAGGTAAAATCGGAATGTACGTCTGTGGCGTGACCATTTACGATTTATGTCATATTGGTCACGGGCGTACCTTTGTTTCGTTTGACATGATAGTGCGTTATTTACGTTATATCGGTTATGAGGTGAATTTTCAGCGTAACATTACCGATGTTGATGACAAAATTATCAAACGGGCTGCTGAAAACAACGAATCTTGTGAGTCGCTTACTGAGCGTTTAATCGCCGAAATGCATCAGGATTTTGATGCGTTAAATATGAAGCGTCCAGATTTTGAGCCTCGAGCAACGTTACATATTGAAGAAATTATCGATATGGTTCAGCGTTTACTCGACCGCGACCATGCCTACGTTGCCAGTAATGGTGATGTATTATTCAGTGTTGCATCGTTTCCTGAGTATGGGCAGTTGTCAGGTCAAAACCTAGACCAACTTCAAGCCGGTGCTCGCGTTGAGATAGATAATGCTAAGCAAAATCCGATGGATTTCGTGTTATGGAAAATGTCTAAACCGGGTGAACCAACGTGGGAATCACCTTGGGGGCCAGGTCGCCCTGGTTGGCATATTGAATGTTCTGCCATGAACAGTAAGCATCTTGGTTTACATTTTGATATTCATGGTGGTGGGTCTGATTTACAGTTTCCACATCATGAAAATGAAATTGCACAGTCTTGCTGTGCTCACGATACCCCGTATGTTAATTACTGGATGCACACCGGAATGGTGATGATTGACCGTGAAAAAATGTCTAAATCATTAGACAATTTTTTTACCATTCGAGATGTGCTTAAGCATTATGATGCTGAAACCGTACGTTACTTTTTATTATCTGGTCATTATCGTAGTCAGTTAAATTATTCTGAAGACAATTTAAAGCAAGCTCGTGCAGCGTTAGAGCGCTTATACACAGCGCTTAAAGGTTTAGACTTAACGGTTGATGCCGCGCCTGCTGAAGTGTTTGTTGCCAAGTTTAAGTCGGCAATGGATGATGACTTTAATACACCAGAAGCTTATTCAGTATTGTTTGAGATGGTGCGTGAAATCAATCGTCTTAAAACAACCGATATGTCAGCGGCATCGGCATTAGGTGTCAGCTTGAAGCAATTAGCGGATGTGCTTGGCCTTATCAGCCAAACACCAGAGGCTTTCTTTAAAGGGGAAGGCAGCGACGATGAAGTGGCAGAAATTGAAGCGCTTATCGTTGAGCGTAACCGTGCCCGTACTGAAAAAGATTGGCCAGCAGCGGATGTTGCCCGCGATCGCTTAAACGAGTTAGGCGTTGAGTTAGAAGATGGCGGCCCAACTGGTACTACTTGGCGTAAAAAGTAATTTACTTCAAGTATAAAAACAAAAGCCTGCAATAGCATAATGCCGATCAGTTAAGCGGTAAAACGAGAAAATTTAACTGATCGGTTGACCGATCTTTCTAGTCTGCGAAAATCCGATAATCTTTATTATCGGATTTTTTTTTATGGAACTTTCAGAAGCCCT
>NZ_JACJFI010000332.1 GCF_014164505.1 Shewanella sp. SG41-4
AAATAGTAGATGGGTTTTAGGCTTCTCTTTTTTATTTAGCGGATGTATTTCTTCATAAAGTGTCAATGAGCGCCCTTGAGCCGCCAAAGATACTCGAATGAGAAAATGCTGCTATTGGTAATCAAGATCTGACCAATAGATATGAATGATGGGTTGTTTCATTTTCCGACTAGCAAGCAGGTTATACGGGTATAAATAAACTCAATATCACGATGTAAGTGACCATTACTACAGAGCCTATCTACACGTTTAATCTTATGTTTTTCCATGGCTTTACTCGTTATGTTCCGGCCAAGTCCTGTGATAGAAATCGAGTCTCCGTTCATTGAGCTTTCAATGGCAGCAAACAAACTAAAGCGGAGTGTTTTGTGCGTTTTTTACGTTAACAGGGGCGGGGGGACAAGTGAGAGGCATTTTTATAAAACTTGCTTTGTATTCATGGCATTTACTCGTGGTAATTTTTGTTTGGCGATAAATTTGATCACCAAATGCCATGAATGTTCCTCAGTTGTTAACCTATCTCATCATTTTTATTTATTTTTTTGTGGGGATCCCTCAGACTCTAACCCCCATTTATTGAAAATGGCTGGCTTGATTTTAATTCTTAGCATAAGCTGCTTGGTCTTAGCAGGTATACTTTTAGCATTACCACATATGCGACTTTGAACTGATTGTGATTCGGAAGTTGGCAGCGACAAAGAGTGTGCCAAACTAAAAGGCGAATGGACTTTAAATGAAGTCGATCATCCCCCCCCAAGCAGCATATTCAAATTGGAACAAATAATGAAAACAGTTAAATTACTCCCTCTAGTATTACTCGTTTTTCTCGCTGGGTGCGAATTAATAGGACCTTCAGTAAGAGTATCTGGACCTAAAGTTATCGTTGATGGCAACTCAAGTAACAATGGAACCCATTGTCCTCCTGGCCAAGCCAAAAAAGGCAAGTGCTAAAATATCAAGTTGTAGTATAGCCGCAGCAAGGTGCACGGACTGGCTATCTTCAGCTCGCGTGTAAAGCATTATTAAATTCGTGGGGATTCCTCAGACTCTGCCCCACTTATTTCATTGACCTCTGCCTATGATGTCATTCATACCCAAAACAGATAGACTAGCGCGCTTCACATTAAATTAAATGAAAGGATTTCAATTAATGCATAAGCTAATACTTTTAATCTGCCTGGTGCTGCTAACATCATGTGCTTCGAACACAAGTATCGTTGCCAATCAATCTACATCCCACAGCAATCCCATCTGCCTGATATCAGGAGTGCCTTCATCAGATATAAAATACACCGTTATTACTCAGTTAAAGTATGCAAAAAATGGATATGGAAATATTAATAGCGTCCTGCCAATAATAGTGAAACAAGCACAATCCTTAGGTGCTGATGCAATCATTGACTACAACGGTGGCCATCGTTTCGGTTTTTGGCCATGGCAATTTATTAGACCTGTTGTACGTGGCACAGCTGTGACATGGGATTCACCAAATGATATTGACTGTAAAGCATTAGGTGGCACATTCGATACTCAATTGAAAGGCTCTCTTACCACTGACGTATAAAAGGAAGTGGGGGACAGAGCCTGAGGGATCCCCACTAATTTAATAGCATGCTTGTGGATCCTTGATTAAACCTTGTTAAGTGGGGCCAGACTCTGATCCCATTTATACTCTGATTCCCCTACTTACTCCTAGAAATAGTCAATTTCAAGCATGTGTGTGTTGCATTGAATCTTATCGGGGTGCTTCTCAATTGTGCTTAAGGCCGGCAAGTTT
Source organism: Shewanella sp. SG41-4 (assembly GCF_014164505.1). Classification (GTDB taxonomy): domain Bacteria; phylum Pseudomonadota; class Gammaproteobacteria; order Enterobacterales; family Shewanellaceae; genus Shewanella. Next base: position 1,778 of record NZ_JACJFI010000332.1, read on the forward strand.
GTTGGTAGAGTTTCTAATAATATCGGGGAAATGGTGATTTGGTATTTGCCTGATGTCAGCATATAGGCTTGCGTTAAATCTAAGTCGATAGTTAAAGTCTGCATTGGTTTTAGCTGGATAAAATCTTCACTTTGCGGTTTGCCTCGCTTGGCTAGGGCTCCTTGGTATTCGATTGTTGCTTCACCACGGGTTACCGTCATAAATTTGCTAAACCAAGCATCAAAGGGGGTATTCCAACTAAGAAATTGCCAGCTGTTGGTCCCAGTATTGCGCACTGAAAATTGTAACTGTCCAATTTGGGAAGTGGTAGTAAGTTCACATTTAACCGGTTCGATCATGTCACTATGTCCTTGAGTGTTGTGGCTAAAAATCAACATGCTGGTTAATAGTATATGCGTCAGCAAAGGACGAAATTGAAGCGGTTGGGATACTCTGATCATGAAAAAGCCATCGATACTGAATCTGTATAGTCATTATAGTCAAAAAGGGCGGACAAACTCCGCCCTTTTTGGAAAGGCTAGTAATAAAGCCTGTTAGTTTTGGAATGGGGTGTTTTCAGCAAAATATTCATGACTGTCGGCATTTTGAATCGCTTGAGCCGGATTACTAATGGCTAATGACTTAGCACCAGTGTGGCCATAAACCACATCATCCGTTCCCGCAACAATGTTGAAATGGCTGACTTCATGAACAATAGTACCGCCCTTTGAATCCGTCCCCGTTGTTGGTGCAGACCAGAATGCATTACACATGTAAATTTTGTAAGGTTGTGTCGGGTAAACATAAGCAAAGTAACTTTTCTTACAGCTACAGTCGAACGTTAGCGCTTCATTGTTTAAGCTGCTATCTATTTTGCTAAAGTTACTGGTTACCGTATTCCATCGGCTGGCATCGTAGTTACCAAACCAGGTGTTGTAACGCACTGAACCTGCTTTATCATTGGTCCCTTGAAGGTATGATTTACTGTTGCCGGCCATAGATTTTGCTGCAGCTAAGCCTGCTAAAATATCAGTTTGTTGCGTGTTGCTACAGCGACCTGTGAAGCTAACTTCCCCCGGTGTTGTACCACCACCATCGCCCGTCCCCGGTTTACCTTTACCCGCGCCGCCTTTGAATTCACGGCCTTCAACATAAAAATTAACATTGTTTGAGTTAATGCCATCAATGCCTAAACGCGCTAACTTCTTTTCTTGCCCAGGGTTAGGTGCAAATAGTTGCATGGAACTGACGTTATAGCTGATATCGTAGTTACCCGTTTCAGACATGTCATAAATGGATGATAACTCCACATCATAAGATACGCTTTCACCCGACTTTAACTTGATATAGTCATTTTTACTTGGAGCAGGGCGCTTATAGTGCGCGCCCAAATAGTGACGTTCTTCGCCATCAACTACCACTTTGAATAGCGATTCTTCAACACCATCAACAGCGGTATACCATTTGAGAATTTTGACGGGTACTTTTTCATCGTTAGTCAATGTTACACGTACCATGACATCTTCGCTTGCTTGATAATCTTGTTTACCCATTTCTAAGCTTGCACGTATACCATCGGCTAGCGCACTTGTGCTACATAGTGCCAATGCTAAGCTCAAAGCAGATAGTTTGCTTGTTTTGTTCATTAAGGTGGTCCTTATGATGTTATTTTTATGTTGCAACTTTGTTTCGGTTTCGAGTTTATGCTTAATGTATCGATTACAGCAACTAAAATAAGTGGGGTCAGATGAGTAAACTTTATTCTATTACCTTAAAAGGGCGCCTCATTTTCTTTGGATGGATACTTTTTTCCGTTAGTTTTTCTATTTGATCTTTGAATGTGTCGCTACCGATCACCATGCTTTTTATTGGTCGCTTGACGAATATCGCTAATCATTTTTGCATCTAATTGATGTTGAAATAAGGTTCGATAAGATGCTTGCCTTGTTTGAGGATTTTG
>NZ_JACJFI010000333.1 GCF_014164505.1 Shewanella sp. SG41-4
GCAACAACACGATCGGCTAAGGTATCGTCAGCGTCACCAATCACTTTGAAAGGGCACGAATTAGGAAATTCCATCACTTGGTCAAACGTTGTATTTAACATTAACTTACTCGATATTGTTTTTGTGTTACTGATATGGTGGCGATTATACCCGATTCAAGCCCGGTAGATCTTAAAAAATTAAAGCCGCTGATTAGGCGGCTTTAATTAGTTGATTCACTGATGGATCCATGAATAGGTCATGTAAATCTTTTTAATTACTCAAACCAACTGGCAAACATCTGCTTAAAGTAATCCATTAGCTTGCTGAACAAACCGCCTTCTTGGACTTCATTTAATGTCACTAGCGGGAACTGAGCAATGTCTTTTCCATCAAGCTGGAAAAAGACACGACCAACGGTTTCGCCTTTAGCAAGTGGCGCAGTTAGTGGCTTAGTTAATTCAAAGTTTGCTTGCAAATCTTTTGCTTTACCACGGCTAATAGTAATAGGGGTATCGGTCATAACACCGAGATCAACTGTGTCTCTGTCGCCATACCAAATTTGTTGAGTTACGAAGGTATCGCCAGCTTTGTATGGTGTAATCGTTTCGAAAAAACGGAAACCATAGTTGAGTAGTTTTTTACTCTCAGCTTTACGTGCAGATTCACTCGAGGTTCCCATTACAACGCTAATAAGACGCATGCCTTCGCTGGTGCCTGAAGATACTAGGTTGTAGCCTGCACCTGATGTATGGCCAGTTTTAATACCATCAACGTTTAAGCTTTTATCCCATAACAAGCCATTACGGTTATATTGCTTAATTCCGTTATAGGTAAAAGACTTCTCTGAATACACTTTATATTCTTCAGGTACATCACGGATCAGCGCTGCACCTAAAATGGCCATATCATAAGCTGTCGTTTTATGATTTTCTGAGTCCAATCCATGAGAGTTTTCAAAGTAGCTGTCTTTCATGCCTAATTGCTTAGCCCATGAATTCATAAGGTCAACGAACGCACCCTCTGTTCCGGCAATATGTTCAGCCATAGCAACACAGGCATCATTACCCGATTGAATGACAATACCGCGGTTTAAGTCGTGTACTTTGACCGTTTTGCCCACTTCAATGAACATTTTTGATGAGTCAGGGAAATTCTTTGCCCACGCGTTCTTGGTAATGGCTACATCATCATCTAATGAAATATTACCGACACGGATTTCATGGCCAATAACATAACTGGTCATCATTTTTGTCAGACTTGCTGGGTTTAAACTTTCGTAGGCATTTTCTTCAGCAATGACTCTGCCAGAATTATAATCCATTAGCACGTAAGCTTTAGCGGCAACACTCGGCGCATCAGGTGTCACCATAGGTGCGCGATTGGGTGTAGGACGTATATCTGGTTGTGGCGTTGCTGCGAGTGAAGAAAAACAGACAACAGATGCAAAGAGCATCGTTGTTAATTGAGCGGTTTTGGAAGTCATCATGAAGTTAGCACGTCTCTAGTTAGTCGAAGAAAAGACAAAGATCAATTGGTATAATTTTTCGATTATACATTAGTAGGCAGTCATTTCGCATTAAGGTTCATTCATCCAATGTAAATGAACCTTAATGTTACTCTTTATCACCAGTATTATGGCTTACGGTACGATAAAACTTTGCGGATAACCATCAATTTGCACACGATCGAGCAACTTATTAGTTAGATGAATTTGTCTGATCGGGCCCAACTGCAATCTGTGCATGCCATTTATCGATGTCACGCGAGAATTCACGGCATATTTGGTTTCTAACTGCTTAGCCAACATATTTATACGCAGTTTATCTTGAGACGCTGCAACTTGAATAAAGTGATTGTCATCATCTTTTAAATCGCTTATTACTCGCTCTTCAGGTGAAGGAATGTATACGGTTTCGATAGCGACTTTTGCTGTTCCTCTGGCCAGCATACCTAAGTGATAAGCAGCAGCATAAGACAGATCAATCACTCGACCGTGATGAAACGGTCCACGGTCATTTACCCGTACAATAATTTGTTTATTGTTGTCTAAATTGGTCACTTTCACATAGCTTGGTAATGGCAGATTTTTATGTGCTGCTGACATAGTATACATATCATAAGTTTCACCATTTGAGGTTAAGTGGCCGTGAAACTTTGACCCATACCATGATGCATGACCTTGCTCTTTAAATCCCTTTCCGCTGTCGAGTACTTGATAGCTTTTGCCTAATACGCTGTAGTTACGATTGCCTTGTCTACTATAAGGTTCGTATTTTGGTTGGGCATTTTTAACCAAACTTACATCTGGTGCGTCATCAGGATAACGATCGTTAGTCATTTGATAGCGGCTTTTTTTCCCAGTAGAGGTTTTTTTAGCATCATTTGATGAGCAACTGATCAGTAATGAACTGCTCAACATGATTAATAAGATGAAACGGTAATTAATGGTCATGTTGATTTACCGATTTATAATGAGCGTTAAGTTGTTGGCTAAACTGATAAACCGCCATTGCATATAATGGGCTGCGATTATAGCGAGTTATCACATAAAAGTTTTTAAGTCCGAGCCAATATTCAGTGTTTTCAGCTTGGTCTAGTTTTACTAACAACGCTGGTTGCGATGCATCTATATCTTGGTTATCCGCTAAGCTTAATGTTGGGCTAAGAATGTCTGACACTTTGTAGTGTAGTTTTTCTTTGGTCCAAACATTCGCTTTTGGGGCTGTGCTTGATGTGTGATTTAGTAATAGCGCCACAGGCTGACCTTTTTGCCAACCGTGTTGATGAAAATAGTTCGCCACACTGCCAATAGCATCTGCTTTACTGGTTAATAAATCACGTCGACCGTCGCCATCAAAGTCGACAGCGTAATGACGGTAACTTGATGGAATGAATTGACCGTAGCCCATCGCGCCAGCATATGAGCCTTTTAAAGTGTCATTATCGAGCTTTTCTTCTTTAATCAATGACATCAAGTTGGCATATTCACTACGAAAGAACGTTGCTCGTGGTGGGTAATGAAATCCCAGGGTGTACAAGGCATCTTGCACACGATAATTGCCTAAATACCCACCATAGAATGTTTCAATGCCAATAATGGCGACAATAATTTGTGGATCGACATTAAATTGTTTGGCCGCTTTATCAATGGTCTGCTGATTTTCTTGCCAAAACTCTAGCCCTTTCTGTAACCGTTTATCGGTTAAAAAAATAGGATAATATTGGTGCCAAGGTTTCGCTTCCCAAGGTTTTGATATCGCGTCAATAATAGTTTGATCGAAGCTTGAAGAGGCTAAAAACTGCTCGACTTCTTGTTGCTTGAATCCTTGTTTCACTTGTTCGGCAATAAAGGTTTTTTGTAATGCTTGAGTATCAGCTTCAATCACTGCATTTGCCTCAAAAACAGTACTAAGAAGTAATGCTAAGCTGGCGATTTGAACGGTTGTTTTTGTCATGGCTAACGTTAATCCTATCTATCGACAAATCGTCTGTGGGTGTGAATGCTCATTAAAATACCAAAACCTGTCATTAAGGTCAGCATCGAGGTTCCACCATAACTTATTAGCGGTAAAGGTACACCAACCACTGGTAGGATGCCTGATACCATACCTATGTTAACAAAAACATAGACAAAAAACGTTAGGGTGATACTCCCTGCTAATAAGCGTGCAAAACTAGTCTGCGCTCGTGAAGCGATAACCAG
>NZ_JACJFI010000334.1 GCF_014164505.1 Shewanella sp. SG41-4
GAGCAGCACAATTGATGATGTGAGCCGTGGTGTTGCAGATGTTCATATTGGTTATCCAGAAAGCCAAGATATGCGCACAGGCTTAAAGCAAGCTTGGCATATTATTTCGGTTAAAAGTCGATTTTTTAGTTCGAACTTAACGTTAAATAATATTGAAGATATTTCAATGCGTATTGGTGTTTTCCCTACAGCGCCTTATATCAGTGATATAAAAAAAACCTTTCCCAAGGCACAATTACGTTTTTATGATTCATTAGATGCCATGGTTAAAGCGGCACGTAATAATGAAATTACTGGTTTTGTTTCATCTGCAGCAATGACGTCTCATCATTTATTAGCCAATAAGTTGTGGGCAGAATTTCGTCAATATACTGATATCGAATTCTCGACAGATATGTACGTACTAACGCGTATTGACGACAGTGGCTTAGCCGATCGGATTCAAGCTGGATTTAATTTAATTTCTGTCGAAGAACAAGTTCAAATAGAGCGTAAATGGCTAATTAACCCTGACGACCGATTTTTTGCTAACTCCGCCCATAAAATTAAACTGACAACGCAACAAAAGCAATACGTTAGCAGCTTGGGGGCCATTAAGATGGGTTACCTGAAAAATTGGGCCCCAATGGAATTTCAGGGCAAAAATGGTGAGTTTTTGGGCGTCAATGCAGACATCAAAAACTTACTGGTCACGCAACTTAATTTGACCATAATTCCGGTGGCTTACGATGATTTTGGTAACATGATGAGTGATCTGGTCAAAGGTGAAATTCATTTAGTTGCCAGTATGGCTAAAACGGTTGAGCGAGAAAACACACTGGCATTTTCATTAGCATATTGGCCTTCACCTTGGGCAATTGTCACCTCATTAACTCAGCCTCCTATTTTTAATATCTCACAAGTTACCGGCAAACGATTGGCTGTTGTCGATGGCTATCACATTGTCGATCAACTTCGCCAACAATACCCGGGAATAAAATTAGTGCCAGTTGCAGATACCAAACAAGGTATGGACGCGGTGATCACGGGGCGCGCGGATATGTTTGTTGAACAAGTTGCAACATTGGCTACTACGTTAAAAGGGGGCCAATATCCGAGTTTAAAAATGTCCTTATTAGCTGAGTTAACTGAGCAGCATAGCCACATAGGCTTATTTCCAGGCGTCAAAGGTTTAGTGCCTTTGATTGATAGAGTGATTGCGACCATCGATGAAACAGAACAACAGAACATGTATCAAAAATGGGTTTCGCTTGATCTTAATAGCGACACATTACGCTACCAACGCTGGTTAAAAGTACTTGTTATCGGTTTGTTGATTATCACCCTAATTGCTATCGTGATATTAATGTCTAATCGTCGTTTAAATGTTGAAATTCAAAAACGCCTTAAAGCTGAAGAGAACCTTCGATTTATGGCCAACCATGACAATGTTACAGCATTGCCCAATCGCGGTTTACTTGACGATAGATTAGCACAAGCCACATTGACTCATCATCGGGATAAATCGAAATTTGCGCTGTTATTTATAGATTTAGATGGTTTTAAAGCAGTAAACGATCAACATGGTCATCATGTGGGTGATAAGTTGCTACAACGTATCGCCTTATTACTAAGCCAAAATGTACGAGAGTCTGACACGGTTGCCCGTTTTGGTGGTGATGAGTTTGTGGTGTTATTAAACCATATCGATGCCAAAGTAAATGCCCGCCAAGTGGCTGAAAATATTTTATTAGGTTTAAAGAAACCTTTATTAATCGATGATATCAATGTCTCTATTTCGGCTAGTATTGGTATCGCTATTTTTCCTGATGATGCGGATACCGAAGCTTTATTATTGAAAAAATCAGATCAGTTAATGTATCAAGCTAAAAAGGTGGGCGGTCATCAATATAAAATGAGCTGATTTGGTTGATGATTTTTCAGTCAGTTGATCCAGTTTATTCGCTATAGGTCTGGTTAATTGGTGCAATCTGACTGATACTTCAATGCATAAGTTTGAGTCACGGTATATAATGCCGTTTTTATCGTTTTCGATTTCCAAAATACCGCTTTGTGGATAAAGGATAGAGTTCAATGCGCAGTCATTATTGTGGAGACATTAATCAGTCTCATCTAGGTCAAGAAGTTACTTTAGTCGGTTGGGTCAACCGTAGTCGAGATTTAGGCGGGGTTGTTTTTTTAGACTTACGCGATAGAGAAGGGCTTGTTCAAGTTGTTTATGACCCAGATCTAAAAGATGTTTTTGAAATGGCCAGCACATTGCGTAGTGAATTTTGTGTTCAAATAAAAGGTATTGTTCGCGCTCGTCCAGAAAGCCAGATCAATTCACAAATGAAAACTGGTGCAATAGAAATATTGGGCCAGCAACTGAGCATTATTAATGCGTCAGCTCCTTTACCATTAAGCATGGATAACTATCAAAATAATAGTGAAGAGCAACGTTTAAAATACCGTTATTTAGATTTACGTCGTCCAGAAATGGCCGAGCGTCTTATTTTTCGTGCAAAAGTCACCAGCTCAGTTCGTCGCTTTTTAGACAGTAATGGCTTTCTAGATATCGAAACGCCTATTTTGACTAAAGCCACTCCAGAAGGTGCGCGTGACTATTTAGTACCAAGTCGAACTTATAAAGGTCAATTTTTTGCTTTGCCTCAATCACCACAGTTGTTCAAACAGTTGTTAATGATGTCTGGTTTTGATCGCTATTATCAAATCGTTAAATGCTTCCGTGATGAAGATTTACGTGCAGATCGCCAGCCTGAATTTACTCAAATCGATATTGAAACCTCATTCATGTCTGCCGAACAAGTCATGGAAAAAACTGAGCAAATGATGCGCGGTTTATTTCAAGATTTATTGAATGTAGATTTAGGTGATTTTCCTCGTATGACCTACGCCGAAGCAATGAAGCGTTATGGTTCAGATAAACCTGATTTACGTAATCCACTTGAATTAGTTGATATTGCTGATTTGGTTAAAGATGTTGAATTTGCGGTATTTAATGGCCCTGCAAATGATGTAGAAGGGCGCGTTGCCGCTCTTCGTATTCCAACTGGCGCGTCATTATCTCGTAAACAAATTGACGATTACACTAAATTTGCCGGTATTTATGGTGCTAAAGGTTTAGCGTGGATGAAAATAAATGACTTAGCTGCAGGCATGGATGGTATTCAGTCACCTGTACTTAAGTTTTTAACAGAATCTATTGTTAACGACATTGTTAGTCGTACAGGTGCACAAACCGGCGATATCATTTTATTTGGTGCAGACAAAGCCAATGTCGTTGCTGAAGCTTTGGGCGCGTTACGCTTAAAAGCGGGTGAAGACTTCAAGTTACTTGAAGGGCAGTGGCGCCCTATGTGGGTTGTCGACTTCCCGATGTTTGAAAAAATTAATGGTGGCTTCCATGCGGTTCATCATCCGTTCACTGCGCCTCGTGGTATTAGCCCTGCTGAATTAGCCGCCGATCCTGCTGCAGCTATTTCAGATGCTTACGACATGGTATTAAACGGTTGTGAATTAGGCGGCGGTTCAGTGCGTATTCATAACGCCGAAATGCAAAGTACAGTATTCACTATTTTAGGTATTGAAGCTGAAGAAGCACAAGAAAAGTTTGGCTTCTTACTTGAAGCACTTCGCTACGGTACACCTCCACATGCTGGTTTAG
>NZ_JACJFI010000335.1 GCF_014164505.1 Shewanella sp. SG41-4
CATGCCTGTCACCTTGAGTGATATTGAACAACACAACTCAATTTTATTTCGCTTCCCGAATGGTAAAACCTTCAGTGAAGTGCCACTCGCCAATGACGCAATGCAGGCCGTAAAAGGCAATTTATGCACCAATAGCATTCAACTGGCTTATGAAGCCACAAAATTAGGTCGAGGGATTGGTTATTTACCCAAAAAATTATGTCAGGATGACGTAGAGCAAGGGGCGTTAGTGCGTTTATTTAATGATTTAGCGCCTTATACTGGCGTGGTATTTCTAGTGTATCCATCAAGACGATTTTTAAGCCTAACGGGTCAACGCTTACTCGATTACATGCTCGCCCAGCTCCCTGTGCAAACTAGCGACAAAGTGTCGGCAACCAACACTAAGGTATGGATTTAATGGGTTAGGTTTTGGCTGTTTTTAACAACATCGACCGTTTCCTTGTCTACATCATCAAGTTCATTTGTCGTTGTATCACTGCTGTTTTCGCTATCGTTTTGCTCGTCATTGACTTGTTGATCATCGTCTTGGTGATCATCATTACTGTCATCATCGTTAGATTCATCGAGAGCAACTTGCACTTTATCAAATAACCCTTGTAGTGAAGCGGCATCGGTTAATGCGGGTAAATCGGCAAGTTTTGTTAGATTAAAATAATCAAGAAATGCAGGGGTGGTGGCGTACAATGCTGGTTTACCAGGCACTTCTTTGTGACCAACCACTTTAATCCACTGACGGTCCGATAAGCTTTTTATGATATGACTGCTAATAGCAACGCCTCGAATATATTCAATATCCCCACGCGTTACCGGTTGCCGATATGCAATCACAGCTAAAGTCTCAAGCGTTGCCCTCGAATACTTCGGGGATTTGTCTTGCCAAAGAGGTTGTAAATAAGGGCTGAGTATTTCTTGAGTTTGAAAACGATAACCACTGGCAATTTTAACTAGCTGTACGCCCCGCTCTTGATAATCTTGCTGTAATTCATCAAGCGTTTCCTGAATGCGCGTGCGCGATACGCTAAACTCAGCTAACACTGTTTCTTTGATGGCTTTTACCGACAACGGCTTAGCTAAGACAAACAAACTGGCTTCAATAAGTTGTTTTAACTGAATAGGATTAATTGGCTTCATGGATCTCTTCGAATATCGTTAATTAATACGCTTTTACATAGATGGGTGAAAACGGTTCATTTTGCACTAACTCAACGAGTAACTCTTTAACCAGCTCCATGAGTGCCAAAAAACTCACTACCACACCGGCTCGCCCTTCACTGACATCAAACAAACACTCAAAACCAATGTATTCAGTACTGGATAACTTAGCTAAAATTTGGCTCATGCGTTCACGGGTGGATAAATGTTCACGCTTTACATGATGGTCTTCGTTGGCATCAATGCGTTTTAGCACTTCGCCAAACGCACGGGCAATATCCACCAGCGACACTTCTGGCGGTACCGTAACCGGTTTAATATCGGGAGCAGCGCTAACGGATGCTTGAAACATATCTCGTTCAATACGCGGTAACGTATCAATATCGACGGCTGCTTGTTTAATCACTTCATCGGCTTTTAATTGCCGTATAAGCACGACGCGAGGATCTTATTCCTCATCATCTTCACTGGTCATTTTAGGTAACAATAATCGGGATTTAATCTCCGCTAATGTTGCCGCCATCACAAGGTAATCGGCAGCCAGTTCAATCCGCGCTTCAGTGAGAATTTCAATATAAAGTAAATATTGTTGGGTGATTTGTTGAATAGGTAAATCAACCACATCTAATTTTTGTTTGCGGATTAAATACAACAATAAATCTAATGGGCCTTCAAAGGTTTCAAGAAACACTTCTAAGGCCTCTGGCGGAATAAACAAGTCTACAGGCATGCTATTAAGCGCTTGGCCACGAACCATTGCTAATGGCAGGCTTTGCTGACTGCCTGGCATGTTTATCCTAGATGATTCATCTGCGGGTATCACTTTGGTTTATTCAAATGCACTGGTATCACCAGCACCATGACGTAATATCACCATCTCATCTTCAGACATATCAATCACTGTCGTTTGATTTTCAGGTAAATAACCACCGTGAATAATACCGTCTACCAAGTGATCGAGTATATCGCGAATATGCTCAGGATCTGATTCAGCAAATTGCTCATTTGGCATCACTAAACTGGTGGTCATCATTGGTTCACCCAATGCTTCAAGTAACGCCAGCGCAATGACATTATTAGGCACGCGAATGCCAATGGTGCGCTTTTTGTCACACTGTAAACGACGTGGCACTTCTTTAGTGGCTTTGAAAATAAACGTATATGGACCAGGCGTACAGCTTTTTAATAAACGATATGCTTGGTTATCAACGCGGGCAAAATTGGCCAGCTCAGAGAGATCACGGCACATTAATGAAAAATTAGTGTCATTGTCAATCTGGCGGATGCGCGCCATACGCGTCATGGCATTTTTTTCGCCAATCATACAACCCAATGCATAACCTGAGTCAGTGGGATAAACAATGACTCCACCTTGTTTAAGAATCGCCACAGCTTGATTAATTAAACGCGCCTGTGGGTTTTCATCATGAATATAAAAAAATTGACTCATGCTCTTTTCGTCCAATATTGTGATTGCCAAACCCATTCCACACCTTGTGGTTGGAATAAGTTTTTACCTAGCTCGATCCAATTGCTGGGGAAGTGAAAATCGCTTCCCACTGAAGCAAGTAGGTTATTTTGCTTACTTAATGCAATAAGGTTATTACGGTCGTCCAATGTTTGTTGGCCCAAAATAACTTCAATCGCATCGCCACCGGCCTCTGCAAATTCACGCACTAAGCGCTTAAGCCATTTGGCCGATAATTTGTAACCGCTAGGGTGAGCTAATACAGCAACACCACCAGCTTGATGAATATGCTCTATCGCATTGGCCATATCGCCCCAATTATTGGGTACATAGCCTATTTTACCACGAGCTAAGTAGCGTTTGAACACGCTAGGCATATCTGTCGCATGACCATTATCGGCTAACCATCTAGCATAATGACCACGACTCAGCGCCGCATCGCCGGCAATAGCTTTGGCACCATCATAGGCGCCCTCTATACCTGCTTTAGCTAAACGTTCACCAATTTCTTGGGCTCGGACTTCACGCAACTCACGTTGATGAGTTAAAAAATCCAATAATCCTGTGTGAGCGATGTCCAAGTTTAATCCGACGATATGAATATCAAAACTGTTCCAACGAGTCGAAACCTCACAACCGTTAATTAATACTAATGGCGTGGCATGGTTTTGATTAGCAAGATGCGCTTCCGCTAACCCTCCGACAGTGTCATGGTCAGTAATAGCAAACATCTCAACGCCTTTTTCGATAGCGCGAGTTAATAATTCTGTTGGTGTTAATTGACCGTCTGATGCGGTCGTGTGGCTGTGAAGATCGGCCAAGAGAGTCTCTGTAATCATGTGGTTATTGTACTAGAGTGGCGATAAAAATACTGCTTGGATTTATGAATAAATGATGGCAATTGATGAATTATTTATGCATAAGTGAGTCAGAGGGCTCAATAAGTAGACTAGATTTGTCCATATTGCCATTTTTTGTTAGCTTTTGAGAAATATTCAATTGACATTAATCTCCAGCTGGGTTTTCCTATAGACATT